>JBLHRT010000075.1:0-10535 GCA_047626255.1 Candidatus Azotimanducaceae bacterium | reverse complement strand
GCAAACCAGGTTTCCTCGGTAGGAATCAATGAAAGATTCATATGCTCGGCGACATTCTGGGCAAACTTGCGGCCAGACTCACAGGTCATCAGGGCAATAGGTGCGCGAGGCGTCGGATTCATCGACAGGTCTCCGTGGGGTTGAGTGATACTAATGATGCCAGTGTTGACACCAATAAGGCGTGTTCACGTTGAATAACTTTCTGAGCTAGCGAGACAGCCGTATCGTCGCTGGCGACAGGAATTCTAACCTGGGCGATGACAGGGCCTGAGTCATAATCAGATTCAACCCGGTGGATGCTAATGCCGGTTTCATGGTCACCGGCGTCGATGACAGCCTGGTGGACCTTGAGTCCGTACATGCCTGGCCCACCATGGCGAGGTAGCAGCGATGGGTGGACATTGATGATCTTGCCTGCGAAGCGGGCCAGGGTGACGGGGCCGAGTTTTTTCATGTAGCCGGCGGTGATGACCAGGTCTATGGCCTGCTCGGTTAAGGCGTCGGCAATGGCCTGGTCGTGATCCTCGGGGTGGGTGACGCCAGAAATATGCAGTGCTTTGATACCTGCCTGGCGCGCGCGTGTGAGTGCCATGCTTTGGCTGTTGTTGCTGATTGCGAGCACGGGCTTAGCATTGATTTGGCCGCGCTCACAGGCATCAATGATAGCCTGAAAATTACTACCGCGATGAGATGCGAGGATGCCTAGTCTGGTCATATTCGGGTGATATCGATGCAGGTGTTGTGCGAAGCACTCAGTTTACCACGGCTCGTGTGTGCAGATGTGGGAAAATTCCCCTGAGAGCTGGCTCTATATGCTCTTTTTAATAGTGAGACTGCCCCGTTATGCCTAGCTGAACTGCTCGCGTAAACGATTTTTCTGGACCTTACCCATGGTGTTTCTGGGAAGTTCGGTGAC
This sequence comes from Candidatus Azotimanducaceae bacterium, assembly GCA_047626255.1. Taxonomy (GTDB): domain Bacteria; phylum Pseudomonadota; class Gammaproteobacteria; order Pseudomonadales; family Azotimanducaceae; genus UBA4582. The sequence goes on along the minus strand of JBLHRT010000075.1, from coordinate 9,619 downwards.
GAAATAGACGCGTTTGGCGACCTTGAAATTTGCGAGGTACAGCTTCATAAAGTCGATAACCTGAATTTCCGTGAGTTCAATGTCGGGTGCGGCATTGATGATGGCGGTGACCGCTTCACCAAAATCATCATCGCTAATGCCGATGACCGCCGATTCTATGACGCCCGGTAGCTTATCGAGCACAGTTTCAATTTCCTTCGGGTAGACGTTCAGCCCGCCACTAATGATCATGTCTTTGCTGCGGCCGACGATGGCGATATAGCCGTCGGCGTCTTGCTGCGCCAGATCACCGGTGTTGAAGAAGCCATCGGCGGTGAACTCCTCCCGGGTCTTGTCCCTCATTCGCCAGTAACCTTTGAAGATGCTGGGGCCGCGTACCTGCAGGTTACCGGTTGTGCCAACAGCTGCTCCTGGATTGTTGAGGGTGCCACTCTCGTCACTTTCATTTGTAGAACCATCTATGTGACTATCATCATAACCGTCACCAACGATGCGAGCTTCGAGGCCCGGTAAGGGGCGGCCAACGGTACCTGGCTTACGATGCCCATCAAACGGGTTGCTGGTGGTTATGCCTGTCTCAGTCATACCGTAGCGTTCCACAATGCGATGACCGCTGGCGGTCTCGAAAGCATCAAACGTTTGGTGTAACAGGGGCGCCGAGCCGCTGGTGAATAACCGCATCTGGCGACAGGATTGAGGGCTTAACCCGCCGTGCTTGAGCAAGCGTACATAGTGAGTTGGCACGCCCATAAACACCGTCGCCTTAGGTAATTGCTTGATGACTTCAGCTGGGTCGAAACGGGTGAGTAGAATGATGGGGCTGGCATTAAAGACGGCCAGGTGCGTCGCGACAAACAAGCCGTGAATATGAAAGATCGGCAGACTATGAAGCAGGACGTCGTCACTTCGCCAGCGCCACACCTGATGCAGAGCCTGAGTGTTGGTCAATAAGTTACCGTGAGTCATCATGGCGCCCTTCGGCTGACCAGTGGTGCCGGAGGTGTACAAGATGACAGCGACGTCATCGGCAGCGGTGGGCGGGCTTTGAAAAACCTGTGAGAAATCTCCCTCAGCCAAGGCCTGGGTCAGGCTGCCCCGGCCTTTTGCGTCCAGGGTCAATAGCTGGCAGGTCGTGGTCGCTATAATCTGCTGGAAACTGGCCGCGGCCGACGGCGTACAGATGATCAATGCTGGCTCGGCGTTATCGACAAAGTAGGTCGCTTCGTCTTGCCCATAAGCCGTGTTGAGGGGCAGGTAAACCAGCCCAGCGCGCAGGCATGCAAAGTAGAGGAACAGGCACTCGGCTGATTTGTCGACCTGAATGATGACTCTGTCTCCCGGTTGCAGACCCAGGCTCGTCAGCAGATTGGCGTATCGGGCGCTATTGTGATGCAAGTCGGCGTAGGTGTGGTGTGCGCTGCCATCAGTACCCTGAATAAACGTTCCGCCGTGTGCAAAGCGCACCTGAAAGTGAGCATAGATGTTGTGGTTAACGGGTTGCTCAGTCATGAAGGCCTCGTTGTTAAGTAGTGGGTCTTTACTCATAGCTTTTGGGTATACAGATAACTGTGCTTAGAAAATGCGGCCGAGTTTCAGATAGAACGAACTCTGGCTGTCCTCACTGCGGCCATAGCCGACATAAACAGGGCCCAGAGGCGAGTCTATGCCAAGGGCGACGACGCCACTATAGATAAGATCGTTGAGACTGAGATCCGTCGGCGACTGCCAGACATTACCGGCTTCCATCGAAATAGCTAGATAGACTGGCAGGTCGACCGGCAACATACTTTTCTCATCGATGCGCCGCAGGTAGGTCATGCTCAGGTACGCGAGATCACTGCCCACCAGCGCATCTTCATATAAGCCAGACAGATTTGAAAAACCGCCGAGGCTACTTTGAAACTGTCGCCCCACCACTTTATTAAAGCTGCGCACATACTTCCCCCGCAGAATGATGGATCCGTGTCCGAGAGGCACGGCTTGCACGCCACTGACCTTGAGTAATTCAAACGATTCGCTGTTGGTGTCTCCGGGATGCACGCGGTTAACGTTGATTTTGGCCAGTGAGCCGGTTTTAGGAAAGTACAGGCTGTCGAGTGTGTCGAGTTCGAACTTCAGGTAGTCAACGCGATCACTAAACGTTTGGGTCTGGCGTACTGGCCCGATAAACGTTTTAGTCTCACCTTGATGATGCTCGACACCGATACCGACTATCGCGACATTGGAGAGTTCAGTGCCCAAGAAAACACCTTTGACCAGGTCTTTGATGCGAAATAGGTTCTCGATTTGACTATTAGCGACATTGTTGACGCTGCGCTCGCCATAACGCAGGTAGGGCTCAACGAAGAACCTTTGTTGATAGTCGATCGGTAAATACAACTCTGTACGTAGCAAGGGGGCCTCGCCAATCTGCACAACATTGAACCACTCACCACCACGGCTGGTAATGCCAGACTTGCGGTAATTGATGCCGAGGTTGTAGGCATTTTCGCTGCGGCTGTTGGTGTTTAACTCGAAGCTGACGCCAAGCAGGTCCTTGCCCCAGCTACGCCCTGTGGTTGTGATGGCGAGGCGGCTGCCTGTTGCGGCAGGTTGAATTTCATAGTTCACCGCCTCAAAGTACTCGTAGCCATAGATTGACCGAATATCGGTCTCCAATTGCGTCCGATTCAAGGGGTTGTCTAGTGCCTGGCTGATGTGGGAGGCGATCAATTTGTCAGAAATTTCGCTGTCGTTTTCGATACTGATCTCGGTGATGAGCGGCGTATTGTAGGTGCTGGTTGCAGCGTATGTTGCTGCGTCGGGGCTGGCAAAAAGAGCCAGTGCTTCGTCATAATCTGAGGTGGCAGTGTAGCCGCGGCTGATGGCAAGGGCGGTTTTATCAAAGTCAGCCGTATTGATGTCTTTCAGGTCCGGACTGATGAGCACGTCCCCTGGTCCCAGTAGATCATATTGCTTGCGTAGCTGGTTAAATGTCAGCAGGGTCGTTAGCTGCTCGATGATAGGTATCACCGAGTCGAGTTCTTTCGCTGAATACAGCGGTGTGGCGATGTCTACAGCAATCACATAGTCGACTCCCATGGTGTGAGCAATATCGACGGGTAAGTTGTTGGAGATACCCCCGTCCACGAGCACCCTGCCATTAATCTCTACTGGCGCGAACAGCCCAGGAATTGACATGCTGGCGCGGACCGCCGTAGATAAAGAGCCTGATGAAAAGACGACCGCCTCACCCGTTACTAAATCGCTGGCAACAGCACGAAAAGGAATCTTCAGATGGTCAAAATGAGTGATCTGGCTGACATGTACGAACAATCGTTGCAGTATGATTTGCAGATTCTGACCTTGAATCACGCCTTTCGGTAGATTGATTACGCCGCCATCGAGGGTCGCCTGGGTTTTCACCAGATAATCCCGTGAGTCCTGCTTGCGTCGGTAAGACAGCTGGTCACGTGCCGGTTCATCAGAGAATGCCTCACTCCAATCGATGCCCATCGCAATGGCTTCCAGCTCATCCGGGGTCTTTCCCGAGGCATATAAGGCGCCGACAATGGCACCCATGCTGGTGCCGGTAATGGCGTGAATTTTGATGTTGCGTTCTTCAAGGGCGCGAATGACACCGATATGAGCCAATCCGCGGGCTCCGCCACCGGACAGTACCAGGCCGATGCGCGGCGACTCTTCCGATGCGTGGGTCAGATGGGTGATCGGGCCAATGAGTAACAAGGTCACAATGGCGAGCAGGCGAATCCTCATGATGTTTCCAGCAGCATAAAATGGGGCTAGTGTAACGCGTTGATAAAAGATTGAAATCTGTTGGTGCTATTTATACATCCTACGTGGTTGGCATGGGCGTTGAGTGTCTGCGTGTGGCTAGCGGATGGGCTATCTCGGATGTGAGTCCTCGTGTGGGCCATACGCGTAGGCAGATTGTATTTATCGACTGCTCTGCATTTTGCGGTGTTATAGTAATGCGGACAGGTTACCCGTTCTTCGGTAGGAGCAATGTAGTGTGATTGGAATAACAAGAGTAAGCGCTGTTGTATTGCTGCTAGCGCTGGCTGGTTGTAGCGGTGGCTCTGAATCCACATCAGACGCTAATGTGGAACCCATGGCGTCTACCACCATGGACGCTGCTGTGACGTTCAGCCATGGCTGGGCGCGGGCGACCCCCAGTGGTGCCAAGGTAGGCGCAGTCTATGCGCGGCTATCAAACCCGGGGGTTCAACGCGTCACGATCTCGGGCATTCATACCGCGGTGGCCCGTTCGGCGCAGATTCATGAAACTCGAGAGGTTGACGGGATGATGCGGATGCGTCACGTTGATCCGCTAGTGTTGGCTGCCGGCGCCAATATTGACCTTGCGCCCGGGGGAATGCACCTCATGTTGATGGGGCTGGCTAAGCCGTTGACGCCGGGCATGCGGTTCGATGTTATATTTGATTTGGCTGATGGCCAACAGTTAGCGCTGCCTGTTGTCGTTGCCGCCATTGGCCAGCGCCAAGCGCCGGCGTTATAGCGAGCACCCGGCCTGTTTAATGTAAGAGGGAGAGCAATTGTGTTGAACCTGTCATGGGAAATATTGCAACAACAATCGCCTGATCTGGCGGCTTTCGGTCAGGCGCGTTTGGATGGCAAAGTCGCCTATCTGTCAACGGTGCGGGCCTCAGGTTGGCCGCGAACCCAGCCGGTGACGCCAATCATTGGTGAGGGTCGCTGTTTTTTCTTTGCTGACCCTGGTTCATTGAAAGTGGGTGATTTATTGGCGCAAGGCAAGTATTGTCTGCACTGCGCAATGAGTAATAACTCAGGCAGTAGTGGTGAGTTTCAGTTAACGGGTGTGGCGGAACAAATCATCGATGCCGTCGTCCGTCAGCAGGCTGAGGCAGTGAGTAATTTTCGGCCTGCGGCGCGGTACGTGTTGTTTGAATTGAAGGTCAATGAAGCGCTGGGCACTACCTACCGTGGTGGGCTTCCCGACCGTCAGCGTTGGCAGGCGGAGCCTGATCGCTAAATGTGGTTTAAGGGAGTGCGCAGTCGATGGACGGGATACACGATTTAGGCGGCAAGCATGGCTTCGGGTCCGTCGATAAGTCGGGTGATGCGTCGGTGTTTCACGGACGTTGGGAAGCTGCCGTGTTTACCATGGTCAATGCCGCTGCCCGAGCGGGCGCCTGGCACAATACAGATCAGTTTCGTCATGCAGTGGAGCGCATTGATCCTGCGGCCTACCTCACCCAAGGTTACTATGGCCGCTGGCTTGGCGGGTTGGAGACGTTACTGGTAGAGGCGGGCCTGCTAACGACCGACGAGTTACAGGCACGATTGGCACAGCTTGGCGGTAGTCCGCATGATCGCGTTGCCGCGCGTCCCGCGTTGGAGCCTGTTCCGTTGGGTGGGGCACCGCAAGAAGCGGGTAGCCAACGATCGGTTGGGGCTGCTACGTTCAGCGTTGGTGATCAGGTCAAGACTCTGGGTTATGCTAAGCCAACGCATACCCGTTTGCCTGCCTACGCTCGCGGTAAGAGCGGAACTGTCAGCCAAATTCACGGCGGTTGGGTCTATCCTGATACTAACGCCCAGGGACAAGGTGAGTGTCCGCAGGTGTTATACACGGTCACCTTTGCTGGCGCCGAGCTCTGGCACCAGGGCGATGCCAAGATGACCGTCAGTCTGGATTTATTCGAGCCCTATTTGGTCGCTGCGTTTTAGATCGTGCTTAAAACTACTCAGAAAAATGTCACAGGAATCAATGGCGATGCCAGATGATATTGATAAGCACCCGCTTGATAAGCATCACCATCATGATTCACCCCAGGCAATCCGTGCTGAGGCGCTAGAGTCGTTATTAATCGACAAAGGTATACTGGTCGCCTCGGCTGTTGACGCCGTGATTAGTCGCTATGCCGAGCGCGTTGGGCCAATGAATGGCGCGCGCATCGTCGCGCGCGCCTGGTCTGACCCCGACTTCAAACAGTGGTTGCTGGCCGACGGCAGCGCAGCGATCGGTCAATTTGAACTTGACGGCGGTCAGGTTGAGAAGCTCGTGGTGGTAGAGAATACCCCGGCTGTTCACAACGTTGTCGTGTGTACCCTGTGTTCCTGTTACCCCTGGGCCGTGCTCGGTCTGCCACCGGCCTGGTATAAAGATCCTGCCTATCGGTCGCGCATTGTCCGCGAGCCGCGTGTGTTGTTGGCAGAAATGGGGTTGGTGTTGGCTGATGATGTGCAAATTAATGTGTGGGATTCGAGTGCCGAGATTCGATATATGGTGCTGCCGCAGCAACCACCCGAGACGCTCGGTGAGTCTGAATCCGAGTTGGCCGAACACGTGAGCCGGGATGTCATGATAGGGGTGGCCCGCTAATGGAAAACGATGAATGGTAGATTTCTAATGGTGAACAAAGTTGCCGATAACTCTGAATTAACCGGGGCTGGCGCGCCGCCGATGGCGAACGGCGAATTGGTGTTTGACGCACCTTGGCAAGGCCGCGCCTTTGGCATGGCGAGAGTGCTCTGCGAAGCCGGCGTATTCACCTGGGACGAATTTAGGCAACGGTTGATCAGTAATATTGCGACCTGGGAGCAACAGCATAGCGAGCTGCCTGCGGTTCATGATGAGACTGTTCATGACGAGTCTGTTTATGACAAGCCAGTCTACAATGAGAATGTCTATTACGAAATATTTCTCCAGAGCCTATCTATGTTGTTGGCGAACAAAAACCTGTATGCCGAGGCGGAACTAACGGTTCGCGAGGCTGAATTTCTCGCCAGGCCACATGGGCATGATCACTGAGTGATTGATGCCAGCGCTATGCTCTGTGCCAAGGCTTGTGCGAAAGACGGTCGCGGTCACAAGGTAGGAGAAGCGGGTTCGTCGCAATGAATACCGGCGTGTTAGGCTCAACCGCAAGTACGTCATTGATACGCTGGGGGTTTCATCTCTGTGATAGCGATGACCAGTAGATAATTTATAAGGAGATTTCGCGTGGAAATATCAACTATCGTAGTCCTTATCGTCATTGTTGCGGTGCTAGTGCTGCTCGTTTCTATCTACAATCAGCTGGTGGCGCTTAAAAACAGATATAAAAATGCTTTTGCGCAGATAGAAGTACAACTCAAGCGTCGCTATGACCTGATTCCCAATCTGGTAGAAACAGCGAAGGGCTATCTTACTCACGAACGCGAAACGCTGGAGGCGGTAACCAAGGCTCGTGACGCAGCGGCCAATGGCCTGGCAGACGCGGCGAAAGATCCCGGTAATGCCGAGGCGATCAAGAAGTTGGCGGGTCAGGAGCAAGCGCTAGGCAGTGCCATGGCAAAGTTTAACGTCACCATGGAAGCCTATCCAGATCTCAAGGCGAATGAGAATATGATGCAGTTGTCAGAGGAGTTAACCAGCACCGAGAATAAAATTTCCTTTGCGCGTCAGGCGTTCAATGATCAGATCATGGCGTATAACACCTATCGCCAGTCATTTCCTAATGTCGTGGTCGCCAATTTTGTCGGTCATGGGGCTGATGCCGAATTGCTCGAGTTTGCCGATAGCGCTGAAATCCAGGCGGCTCCAAGTATTAAGTTTTAGGCCGGAGTAAGCGAGGATGGGCTTTTTTCAATCACAGGACCGAGCGCGGCGTAATACCGGGTTGCTTGTTGGGCTCTATGTCGCGGCGGTAGTCAGTATTATCCTGCTGATGAACGTGCTTGTGTTTTTCCTCGCCGGCTTCCAAGACAGTTCTGCCATGGCGACCCAACAGGTGTCTTATGATTGGCGCATGTTTGTGGGTATATCGTTGGTTGTCATTACCTTGGTGGGGTTAGGCAGCATGTACCGGATTCACTCGCTATCGCAAGGTGGCCAGACCGTCGCCGAGATGCTTGATGGTGTGCTATTAGTCGATGCTCAGGGTGATATAAAGAAGCGTCGTCTTTTAAACATCGTTGAGGAAATGGCCATTGCTTCAGGTACGCCCGTACCGCCGGTGTATCTCATCCCAGATCAGGCAATTAACGCCTTTGCGGCCGGCTATTCACCGGGAGATGCGGTGATTGGTATTACCTTGGGTGCGCTTGAAAACCTCAATCGTGATCAGTTGCAAGGCGTCATCGCCCATGAGTTTAGTCATATCCTAAATGGTGATATGCGCTTAAATATTCGCCTGATGGGTGTGCTTTACGGTATTTTGTTGCTGGCTGTGGTGGGGCGCATGGTGCTCTTTAGCCGTCGTGGTGGCCGAGGTTCAAAACGTGATAATGGTGGTGCCTGGGTGCTGGCTATCGGTCTTGGCATGTTTGCTCTGGGTTATATCGGCAAGCTGTTTGGCACATTGATCAAGGCTGCGGTAAGTCGTCAGCGTGAGTTTCTGGCGGATGCGTCGGCAGTGCAATTTACCCGCCATCCTGCGGGTATCAGTGGCGCGTTGAAGCGTATCGGTGGATATGAGCAGGGATCTATTCTGCAGAATCCCGAGAGCGAAGAGATGAGCCATGCGTTTTTCTGTGGTGGCGTAAACTTTGCTTTTGGTGCATTGACGTCAACCCATCCGCCCCTAGCCGAGCGTATTAAACGGCTAGAGCCAGGTTGGGACGGGGATTACTTACGCCAAAACGCGCCTGAGAGCAGTGCTGAAAGAGATGAAGGGGGCGCCAGTGGCTTAGTGTCTGGATTTAGTGCGGAATCTCTGGGTACCGACGGACGAAAAGTCGACTCTGAACATGTCTTCAACACGATGGGTCATCCTGATGCCTCACAACTTGATCTGGCGAGACAGTTAATTGCTTTGATTCCTACTGCGTTGGCTGATGGGGCAAGGGAGCCGTACTCTGCCAGGGCCGTTGTCTATTTGCTCTTGCTGGACGCCGATGCGGTGATTCGCGAACGGCAATTGACGCACCTGGCGGCCAGCGCTGACAGCAATGTTATGCGGCGCCTGCAAGATCTGTTGCCCTTGCGAGATCAGGTCGATTCAGCAATTCGTTTGCCGTTATTGGAGTTAACGATGCCTGCATTGCGGCAGTTAACGCAGCGCCAGTATGTCCTGTTCAAAGATAATGTTGATGCGTTGATTCGAGCCGACCAAAAAATGGGTTTGAGCGAATGGGCACTGCAAAAATTTGTCGTCAAACATCTGGGTGAGGCCTTTGACCGTCATCAGCACCGAGCTGGAGGCAAGCGTTATGCTGCTGTGCGTAAAGACTGCGCCATGTTGTTATCGATGTTGGCTTATTGCGATGCCACGTCCAGTGTCGAGCCATCTGCCGCCTTCGAGCAGGGCTGTCAGCATCTTGATATTAAGATAGCCCTGTTGCCGCGCGAATCGATGAGCCTGGAATTATTGAATGCGAGCGTCGACTCGCTAACGCGGCTGCGCCCGTTGCTGAAACCACGGTTGCTCAAGGCTTGTATCGCGACGATCACGGCAGACAGTGTCGCGACACCGATTGAGATTGAACTCGTCAGGACCGTCGCCGACACGCTTGATTGTCCGATGCCACCCATCGTTTGACCCATCGTTTGACCCATCGTTTGACCCATCGTTTGACCCATCGTTTGAGAAGGCGGTTTTATCAGCGTTTCTATAGTGCTGTTGACAGCAGGCTGGCTTGTGGTTCGACGAGA
>JBLHRT010000074.1:0-10648 GCA_047626255.1 Candidatus Azotimanducaceae bacterium | reverse complement strand
CTATCATCGGATGCCTGAATAACATGCTGGCCATTGCATTGTCTGTCATGTTGGCGACGCTCGCGATTAACTTCTTTTGCTCGGCGGTCAGCGCAAGCGTCTCGTCAACATGGCTGAGAGTGATGATCTGCGATTGCATGGCAAGCATCGATCGGTCCGGGTAAATCCAGCCGGCTAGGCGTGCGGCGACTGCTGCGCGTTCTTGCTGCAAGCGGCTGAGGCGCTCACGCAGACGGGTCAGTTCGAGCTGCGCGCCAATAATGTCCTGCTGGCGCGTGCGTCCAAACGTAGATGCGTAATTGGCGCGACTGATATCAACGAGTTGTTCGAATAGTGCCTGGTTGTTGTCAATGAGCAAGATGCTCTGGTCAACCTTATAGATGTCGAGCCACAGTTGCGTCACTGTGGTGTTGATATGCTTGATGCGATCTTGCCGTTTTAGTGGCAAGGCGTTCCCTCGTTGCGACAGCTGCTGGCTGCGCAGGGCGCGGCTGTTACCGCGGGGAAACATCTGGCTGATGCCCAGGCTCAGCTGGGTAAAGTTTTCCTGGTTGAAGCGCAGAGTGTCCGTCGGTAGGTTCATCGTGTTCATCGACAACCTAGGATTCGGCAGGCGGTCTATCGCCTGGCTTTGCGCCTCTAACCCGTTTTGAGTGGCTTGGTTGGCGGTCAGCCAGGCGTCCTGCTCAACGGCCAGTGCTCGTGTGCGTGCTAGGGTCAGTCCTGGCGAGTCAGATGCCCAGGCGTTGCCTGACATGTTGACTCCGGCCGTGAGGCAGGCGAGTAAAAACCCTAGCGCACGAATGACGTCGTGAGGCGGGTTATACGTTGTTGTGCTGGTTGAACGATGAAGCTTCATTTCCTGATCTCCCCGAAATGATTCGGTGGAAGCTCTGCCTTATCAGGCAGAGGGGTCAACTATCGTTTGACGCCAGGCTACTCACCAGGGGTAAGTGCGCGACCGAAAAACGGGCGTAGTTGTGCCGTATCAGCTATAGGTGGGGGGACGAAAATGAGGGTGTGAGAAGCCACTGAGTCGACGAGGCCGATTAAAGCTCTCGACAGTAGCGGCGATAGTATTGGCGAGTATTTTCAGGCTCGCAGGTTCTAACGCTGCGACGCCGGCGCATCTCAGGCTGCAGTCGCAGGCCGTGGCACAGGTGTCGTGAGTGTCTTGAGTGTCGTGTTGGGCTGTATTCTGGGGGTCATCATGAGGTGGGGTGAGCTCAAGGTTTGCTGGCGCCATCTGATGATTGGCGTGATGGTTCGCCATTGCTGTGTTGGCTGGCGCCGGTTGATGCATCTCAGCCGCGGACGCACTCGCTGCCATACCAGCTGCCATACCAGCTGCCATAGTGCAGGATGGGTTGGCGGCATTCACGATCTGGGCCAATACCAACAACACGACTGCAACCAAGCTGCTTTGCAGTCTAATCGTCAGGCGGCTCTTCAAGCGTGCCGAAAGACGGCTGGCTCGATGATTGAGTGAGTATTGGCGCATCTGTTTGTTGTGTCGTCGTCTGTTGTCTGGGCACTTGGCGTCATCCTCACGCGAAAACGCCTACGGGTCAATCAAAAACAAGACCGTCAACCCGACATAGGCCAAGAACGTGACGGTTAGCGCGCGCTGTGTCGCGCAGTTTTACGGCGCGACCAAGGCAGCGCTCGGTGAGTTTGTTGATAAGAGAAGGCTCGGGCTTAAGTCGCCTCTGCCAAATCGACTTCTGAGTCAGCGCCGCCATCGGCTAGCAACGTCGCATTGCCCCCTGCCGCCGTCGTATCGATGCAGGTATGGCGCTCAACGACGCAATAGTGTTCGATGTTGTCTGCCGCGCACAAGGGGATGATCTTGCCGGGTCGGCGTGCCAGCGCAATGCGAGCGCGGGTTAAGTCTTCGTCATCGCTAGATAAACCTACGACATCCATGCCCTCGAGTAGGCTTAAGTCATCGCGACTCAAAAAACCGTCAATACACCCGGGCCCTTCGGCACCCGGTGTGATGATGGCGGCCGGACAACCAGCGCGCCTCGCTGCCCCAGCCTGTACTAGTGCCTCGTCAAGCGTGGGCCCGAGGCAGAGTACCAGCCCGCGTGGCCACAGGCTGAACAGATTCGACTCACCGGTAGGTCCGGCCATTTCCTCGACAACCAAGGCTTCAATCTCAGGCCGATGCACCACATCAATGAGCTGCTGGGCATCGGCCAACGAGACAGGTGCTGATCCGTGATCAACTTCATGGACTGTACGGCGCGGCGCGGTAAATCGATTCACATAGCGTGGGCCGCCTGCCTTGGGGCCTGTTCCTGAGAGCCCTTCACCTCCAAACGGTTGAGATTCGACGACAGCGCCCACCTGATTGCGGTTGACGTAAATGTTCCCCATTTTCAACTGTCCGGAGATTGCCTTGACGCGCTCATCAATGCGGGTATGCAGGCCAAAAGTCAGTCCGTAGCCTTTATTGTTAATCGTCTCGAGCGTTGCTTCATAATCTTCCGCACGAAAGCGCGCGATATGCAGCACTGGACCGAAAATTTCCTCCTGCATGTCATCGATACCTGAGACTTCGATCACCGCTGGGCCGACAAAATGACCTTGTTCTGGCGTAGCGAGTTGTTTGAGTAATCTGCCTTGAGTATGCGCCTGATCAACGTAGGCCTGAATCTGTTGCTTTGCTGCGGCCGAAATAATTGGGCCGATATCGGTGGTCAACTCCCAAGGGTTGCCCAGTGTCAGTTCGTCCATGGCGCCAAACAACATCGCGAGAAAGCCATCAGCGATATCCTCTTGAACGTATAAAATGCGCAGCGCCGAACAGCGCTGACCTGCCGATTGAAAGGCTGAATCTATGGTGTGGCGTACAGCCTGCTCCGGTAAGGCGGTTGAATCGATCAGACCGGCGTTGAGCCCGCCTGTCTCGGCAATTAACGGCGCGTCTGGCGACAGGTTTTCGGCCATAGTCTGGTGTATCGCTTGTGCAGTTCTGGTTGAGCCGGTGAAGCACACGCCAGCCGTCTTCGGGTGTGAGACCAGTGTATTGCCGACTTCCTGACCCGTGCCGGGTAAATATTGCAGCACGGATAGCGGAACACCGGCATTGTGCATGAGGGTCACGGCTCTGGCTGCGATGAGCGGTGTTGATTCTGCTGACTTTGCCAGTACGCCGTTACCGGCGGTGAGGGCGGCCGCGATCTGACCGGTAAATATCGCCAGCGGAAAATTCCAGGGTGAGATGCAAGTGATGATACCCAATGGTCTATGGATACCTAGTTTCTCTGCTTGAGTGGCGTAATAGCGCAGAAAGTCTACCGCCTCTCGAACCTCAGCAATGGCGTCAGCGTGTGTTTTACCCGCTTCTCTGGCCAGCAGGGCAAACAGTTCGCCGAATTCCGCCTCGTATAAATCGGCAGCACGACGTAAAAATTTGGCACGCTCCTCCGCGCTGACATTATCCCATGTGGTGGCAGCGTTCGCGGCCTGAACGGCATCTTTCGCTGTGGCAAATATGACAGAGCCGACCTTGTCTGCGGGGTTAGCTGGATTGATGAGTGTTTCTTTACCAGCACCTGACCATCGCACGATGGTGATAGGTTTGGCCGACCATTGCTGAGACAGGAATTCCTGTCTGGCGTCGTTGATCTCAAGAATATCGGTGCTGCTGTTGATGTCCCAGCCTCGGGAGGCGAGACGTGAAGGGGCGTATAGATCTGCAGGGCTCTTAAGATTGCTGGAACGTTTTCCGGCTGTCAGCATAAGTCGATCCATGGGATCGGTGGCCAGGGTCCGAGACGGCAGGCGCTTGTCATTAATCTGATTGACGAATGATGAGTTCGCGCCATTCTCCAGCAGGCGTCGCACGAGATAAGCAAGCAAATCTTTGTGCGGGCCAACGGGTGCATAAATCCTGCAGCTGACCCCTTCGTTCTGTCGTAGGTGATTGTGTAAGGTCTCACCCATGCCGTGCAGGCGCTGAAACTCATAGGGCTGGCCGGCATCCGCGAGTTCTAAAATGGCGGCGGCGGTCTGGGCATTGTGAGTCGCGAACTGCGGATAAATACGATCTGTCATAGCCAGCAGTTTTTTGGCGCAACAGATGTAGGAGACGTCGGTGGCAGCGCGCTGGGTAAAGACCGGAAAGTCGGCCGAGCCTTCAACCTGGGCATGTTTTATCTCGCTGTCCCAGTAAGCACCTTTGACCAGTCGTACCATGACCTTGCGGTCCAATTCTGTGGCCAGTTGATAGAGCCAGTCAATGACATGGGTGGCCCGCTTGCCGTAGGCTTGAATGACAACGCCGAAGCCATCCCAGCCTGCTAGGCGTTCATCGCGCAAGGTGGCGAGTAGTATCGGTAAGGACGCTTCAAGTCGATTGGCTTCTTCGGCATCGATGTTGAGGCCCATGCCATATTCTTTGGCGAGTAGTGCCAGAGTCGTCAGGCGTGGGACGAGTTCCTGTCGCAGGCGTTCGGCTTTATTGAATTCAAAGCGAGGGTGCAGGGCTGAGAGCTTTACGGAAATGCCGGGTCGCTGCGCAATGGGGCCGTCGCTGCCGGATTTGCCGATAACCTTGATTGCATTGGCATAGGCCTCGTAGTAGGCATCTGCGTCGCTCTGCGTAAGTGCTCCCTCACCGAGCATGTCATAGGAGTACAGGAAGCCCTCGCGTATTTCTGCGCGACCACGCTTAATCGCCTGTTCAATGGTCTGTCCCAAGACAAACTGATTGCCCATTTCTTTCATGGCGCGTTTGACGGCCATGCGCACGACAGGCTCACCCAGGCGTTTGACCGTCCGGTGTAGTAGGCCCGAGACACTCGCTGTATTGTCTTCGTCGAGAACCCGACCGGTAAGCATCAGGCCAATGGTCGAGGCGTTAACGAGAACCGAGCTAGATTGCCCGAAGTGCTCGTCCCAGTCATAGGGCGCAATTTTATCTTCGATGAGAGCGTCAATCGTGCCCGCATCAGGTACCCGCAGCAGGGCCTCGGCCAGGCACATGAGGGCGATACCTTCGTTTGTAGAAAGACCGTACTCAGAAAGGAACTGATCCATCAGGCCCGGTTGGCCGGAGTTGCGAATAAAATCGATCAACTTAATCGCCCGTTCTTGAATATTGTCCCGCTGCTCCTGAGAGAGGTCGGCATCCTCCATGATCTGCTGTGTGAGGGTCGCTTCATCGGCGAGGTGGGCCTTGTTGATAGCGTCGTAAGCGTCAGTCAGGGCTGCGTCGAGTAGGTTATTTTGGTTGCTGGTGAGGGTCGTCGACATGCAATAGCTCCAGTCGTTATTCGGTAGAAAATGTGCGCAAGCTTTAGGCGAAGTAAAGCCTGCGGTTAAGCCTACGATAAAGCCCGCCCGAGGCAAAATTCAAGCAGGCTTGAGAGAAAGTTTAGCTGATGTTATGAACTGCGGTGACCTGTGATCACGTGGCCTTTGTTATGATCATCAATGAAGGCGATCATATCATCATGACGTGTCAGCAGCTCTACTGATGGTTTGGTTGTGACTAGGCTGACACCCACGGTCGCTATTGTTGCCAAAATGAAGCCGGGCACAATCTCGTATAGATGTGCGCCTAGCGGTTCACCCGCAATCTCAATGGGCGCATAGATCCAGAAGAGCACGGTGATCGCGCCGGTGATCATGCCCGCCAATGCGCCATCACGGGTCATGTCGCGCCAATACAGGCTAAGGAGGATGATCGGCCCGAATGCCGCGCCAAAGCCCGCCCAGGCATTGCTCACCAACGACAAGATCGAACTTGAACGATCAAATGCTAGCGCGATCGCGATCAGTGCGACCCCCAGGACTGACAAGCGGCCGATCAGAACCAGTTCTTTTTGGCTGGCTGAGCGATGCACGAAAGTCTTATAGAAATCCTCGGTGAGTGAGCTTGATGAGACCAGTAGCTGGGAGGATATAGTGCTCATGATGGCCGCCAGAATCGCAGCCAACAGAAAGCCAGCAATGAGTGGGCTGAATAGGATCTGTGACAGGTAGATAAAGATAGTCTCAGCGTCATCCAGCTTACCGCCATGAGTGGTGACATAAGCCAGGCCAACCAGTCCCGTGCTGACTGCGCCCAATACCGTTACCAGCATCCAGCTCATGCCGATGTGTCGTGCTGTCTTGATGCCGGCTAGATTTCTGATAGCCATGAAGCGCACAATAATATGCGGCTGCCCAAAGTACCCCAGTCCCCACGACAGGCTAGAAATAAGCCCCAGGAACGTCACGCCGCTGAACCAGGTTAGCAAGCTCGGGTCCACGGATTTGATGCTGCTGGCGATAATGTTTGTGCTGCCAAGCTCCAAAAAGGCAACGACAGGTACCAGCACGAGCGCGATAAACATGATGCAGCCCTGGACAAAGTCCGTGATGCTGACAGCCAAAAAACCGCCGAACAGTGTGTAGGCAACAACCGCCCCGGCTGTCAGGAACAAGCCGATTTCATATTCGAGACCAAAGGATGCTTCGAAAAGTTTGCCGCCGGCGACGACACCAGACGAGGTATACAGCGTAAAGAAGATGATGATAACAACGGACGAAATGACACGCAGGCCGTGAGAAGTATCGTTGAAGCGCTTTTCAAAGAAGTCCGGGATAGTGATCGCATCATCGGCTATCTCGGTGTAGACACGTAAGCGCGGCGCCACCAGCAGGTAATTTAGATAGGCGCCGACTAACAGTCCTACAGCAATCCAGGCCGAGCTCAGGCCCGTGAGATAAATGGCGCCCGGAAGCCCCATTAACATCCAGCCGCTCATATCCGATGCGCCCGCTGACAAGGCGCCCACGGCGGGGTGCAGTTTACGACCGCCGAGCATGTATTCAGACATGTCGCTGGTGGCGTTGCGGTAGCCGTAGTAGCCGATAGCAAGCATCAGCAGGAAGTAAGTTGATAAGGATATGAGTGCGGCATCTTGCATAAATCGGTGCTCTGCTAAAATGTGTGAGTGTTTGTCGGTTATGTACGAGGCGCGTTCATCCGGCCCGTCTATAAAGGGCGGGTTTGCCCCTGACCCACTACTCGGTACTTAAAGCTGGTCAGTTGTTCGAGCCCTACCGGTCCGCGTGCGTGCATCTTACCCGTCGCGATGCCAATTTCCGCGCCCATGCCAAACTCCCCGCCATCAGAAAACTGCGTTGAGGCGTTGTGCATAACAACGGCTGAATCAATATGTTGTAGAAACGCTTCTGCTGCCGCGTCACTTTCAGTCACGATGGCATCGGTATGACCTGATGAGTGTGCATCGACCCATTCAAGTGCCTCGGTCAAACCGGTGACAGTTTTTACCGATAATATAGCGTCAAGATATTCTTGGTCCCAGTCATCGTCGCTGGCAGCAAGTATGCGTGAATCGCTGGCTTGCGCCAAAGCGTCGCCACGAATCTCGCAGCCGTGTAAGGCGTCACACAATAATGGCAAAAACTCAGTGACAATAGCGCTATCCACCACAAGACTCTCGGTCGCGCCGCAAACACCCGTGCGCCGCAGCTTGGCGTTCTCGACGATAGCCACAGCCTTGGCTAGGTCGGCTTCAGTATGAACATAGGTATGGCAGTTGCCGTCCAGATGCAACAGCGTGGGCACCTTTGCTTCATCTCTGACGAGTTCTACCAGACCTCTGCCGCCCCGGGGAATAACCAGGTCGATATACGCGGTGCAACGCAGCAGCGCCGCGACAGCGCGGCGATCAGGCGTATCGATGAGTTGTACACAGGTTTCCGGCAATCCTGCCGCCTTGAGGCCTTCTCCCAGGCAGGCGGTGATGATACGGGTGGAATGCAGGCTTTCTGAGCCACCGCGGAGGATAACCGCATTGCCTGATTTTAAGCACAGGGCGCCGGCATCAGCGCCGACATTGGGGCGCGATTCATAGATCATGCCGATAACGCCAAGTGGGCAAGCGACGCGACGGATCACCAGGCCATTGGGGCGGTCGAACTGCGCCAGTGTTCTGCCGACTGGGTCTGGCAGGGTGGCGATGGTTTCCAGCGCGCAGGCCATGGCTTCAACTCGCTCTGTGGTCAAGCGCAAACGATCGACGAAGGACTCTGGCTTGCCTGCTTGCTCGACACCCTTGACGTCCAAGGCATTGGCCTCGAGCAATTGCGGGCATCTGTTGCGTAGTGCTGCAGCGGCTGTTGTTAGCGCCAGGTTCTTCGTCTCAGTTGTGGCATTCGCCAGTGCCTTGCTGGCCTTGCGTGCATGACTGCCAAGTTCATCAATGTATTGTTCAATCTGCTTGTCGTCGTCTACTGCTAGCATGTGTCCTGTCCCGCATTAAGTTCTATCTATAGCGTTGGAAGCGTTGTAGTGCTTTCCATCTCGGTTTGTTAACGGCGATCTATCGACCTCAATCTGTCAATTTGGTCCGACAGCTCTCGTATGAGAAGGTCGTCGCCTACGACTCAGCGCAGTTCTACTGCGCGATCATAGGCTGCTTTGAGGGTCTCGTCGAACAGGTTTTCCAGCAGTCCGTCCCGAGTAAGGGCGTTGAGTCCCGCTTCGGTCGTGCCGTTCTTGCTGGTGACCGAGTCGCGCAATTCGGTCAGGGTGGCATCGACTTGCAAGGCCATTTCCATCGAGCCAAGCATGGTGTTGAGTACAAGTTGGCGGGATTGCTCGGCAGAGAAACCCAGTGCCCGAGCCGATTGCATCCAGCAGCGCGCTATCTCGAATGCATAACCGGGGCCGCTGCCGGCGACAGCAGTGACGCCGTCAATGGTGTTCTCATCGTCAACGACGAGTGTGTGCCCGGCGGCATCGGTCAATGCGGTGACCGATGCTGTATGTTCGGCTGTGCTATGGATGTTAGGGAAGACAGCGCTGACGCCACGGCCGACCTGGGCGGGCAGGTTAGGCATGATGCGAATGACGGGCTTTGGACCGACAATTTTTTCAATTGAGCTAACACTATAGCCTGCAGCCATCGACACGAAGCAACCACCATTTGCCAGGTGCGGCAGGTAGGCAGGCAAGATGTCTGGAATGAGTTGTGGTTTGATGGCGATAACAATGATATCAAACTGCGCGTCGCCAAGTGCCGCAATGTGAGTGAGCAGTGTGGTTTTTGTGGGTGCTTGGGTGAGTGCGGGGTCGACAATGGTGACCTGGTGAGACAGCTTTAGGGTCCAGCGATTTATCAGGGCGCCGCCCATCTTGCCACAGCCGATCATGAGTAAAGACATACTTACCTCTTGGTTTTTAGTGTCGAATTAAAATCGCAGTTTATCACGACTTGATCGCAGATAATTATTGCTTGTCTGTGTTCATTTGCTAGTCGCGTAGTCTGATTGTGCTTGTTCAGTGGTGCTATCACTTCTCGTCCGTCACGGCGCGTGTCAACCGCTGTCATAGACGGTGGTTATTCTCCTTATTCATCGGTATCGCTATGCATACTATTTGCTCGCAGTAAAATTTTGAATGGGCTGTGGTTAGCTAGATGGTGCGCTGCATCGTACCGCTGTCGACCCAATGGGTGAATAGAATTCTGCGGTGGGTGGTTCGCGCCATGTCATTGGTCTGCATTAGCAGGTTTCTGGTCGTCGGCATAACGCGAAAACTAGTGAGGAAAAAGGCCTGCGAGTAGCATAGCTGCTGGTGCCTTACATTTTGTTTGCGCTTGCTATTTTTCTAAAATCGGCATGTGTCTTTTTGTCGTTCGGGTTTTTTTGAGCGAAAAATAACTAAAAAAATCACTCTTAAAACATATTGAAATTGTTAGGTAGAAGAATATCGGGCGTTTATTGGTGTTTATTTGCATTTTTAAGCGATAGAGTATATAGTTTTACGCTATCAAAGTCTACGGCTGGTAAACAATGGCGGTAGACAAGAAAATCAAAAACTGCAAATCGAGCTTGGGTCAGCCATGGGCAGGCTCGTATCCATAGGTAGTCATGCTTGCAAATTCACAGGAAAAGTCAGCGCTTTGTAGATCGCTAAAAGCGTGATTTTGAAATGGTTCAGCGAAGCATTATATCGGCGAAGCTCTATACCGGCGAAGCTCTACATGATGAAGAGCGCGGTCTGAGTTTATCTTTGGGCTACATAGAAAAAATATCAGATTGCCATCAATTCGTGAGCATGATTTACGTTTGTGCGCAGACGTGGTCGGTATGTTGATCGGTGCGCGAATTGCCAGCGAGTGACTAGATAGACAAATGAATAACTAAAGGCTTATCAATGTTTGATTTTGACGACGGAATGAAAGAAGTGTCGACAGGTACTAAGAAAAAAAGAATTGTTATTAAGGTCGGCTCCAGCTTGCTGGCTAATTCAGACCACCTGACGCCGCGCTACGCATTTATGCATGGATTGCTAGGTGATATTGCCAGCCTGCAAAATGAAGACTACGAGGTCGTACTAACCTCTTCAGGATCGGTTGCTCTGGGTTTGAATTCGATCAATGCCTCTATTGAGGACGCCAGTGTGCAGGACAAGCAAGCCGCGGCGGCCTGTGGTCAGCCAATACTGATGCATGCTTACAAGCAAGTTGCGCTGGAATATGGTTTTGATATTGCTCAGGTGCTCGTTACTCTCGAGGATCTTGAGGATCGCCGGCGTTTTCTCAATACTAAAAATACCATTCATCGATTGATCGAGCGTGGCGTGATGCCCATCGTCAATGAGAATGACACGGTGACC
>JBLHRT010000073.1:0-10815 GCA_047626255.1 Candidatus Azotimanducaceae bacterium | reverse complement strand
GGCTCGCAGCTAATTCGTGATGCTGAGTTGTACCACGGCGCGCAGGTGTTTTTTATAGGAGGGAGGGGTTTGCATGAACATTGAAGTCACGAACCTGCCAGACCCTACTGTCACCTGCTCGACCTGTAAGGCGAGCTGCTGCCATTTAGAAGTCTTCTTGATTACCGACACCAATGTGCCAGAGCGGTACATTGTGGTGGATGAACACGGCGGAGAAACGATGCTACGTTTAGATGATGGCTGGTGTGCCGCTTTAGATCGAAACACCAATCTATGCACGATCTACCAGGATCGCCCTTGGGTCTGCCGAGAATTTGAAATGGGTTCGTACGAGTGCATTAAAATCCGAGCAGAAGATGTTTAGCGTCCACTGCTTAAAAAGGGCGCATGAAGCTTGAACCACGTCCATTGCAACGCAAGCTTCCGAACTTCAAAGGCTTTATGTTTTGCCTGAAGATCACGGCAGTGGCGCATCGCAATTAAGTTTTACAATAAGTCGGGCTTTGCAAAAGTTGGCAGCAGTCACTTTCTAGACATTGGAACATTTTGGGAATTGAAAACTCAATGGAAGCGCTACACGAAGAAAATATTGGTTGCCCATACTGCGGCGAAATCATCAATGTACTGATCGATCCTTCGGACGTTGATCAGCAATACATCGAAGACTGTCAGGTTTGCTGTCGGCCTATTACATTCTCAATTTCCGCCGATTATGAGGGCAACCTGTTGGTAGATCTTCAGGGCGAAAACGAGGGTTAGCGAGAGATGATATCTAACGGAAAAAAGTGGCAAAACGTCGCCGAGTGCGGATACCGGCTGCCAAATCCCCATCTGTATGATTAGCTTGATGCGACTTGCAGAACTAACAGGTTGTTTTTTAACCACTTTATTAGACCGCTAGTTCCACTCAAGATAGGCACACTATTTGCATTATGACTGATGATTAGATTCAGAGGACAATAGTGATATGCAAATTACAGCCAGAACCAGGCCCTTACTCGGTCAGGATACGTTGATGCGGGCAATGTTCAGCGGCGACGACCTCAGTCGTAAAGCTGAACAAATGATCAAGCGTGCAACCAGTGACAAACTTGATGCGGAAGCTTTACTCGATCTCTCGAATATCCTGATTTTGCGTGGCGACAGGGATGGTGGACTGGGCTTATTGAAAGAAGCGTTACAGCTAAAACGGTTTTTCCATGTGCAACATGCAGCAGAGGCGCAGGCGCTGCGGGTACTGGTATTAAAAACACCCGGGGATTTTATGGCCAATACCCCGATTGAGTTCTTGACCAAAAATTCGAATATCAGTGTCGACGTTTTGTATATCGCGCCTCACCTGCCTATTCCTATGGCAACCCCGGGCCACAATCTGGTTTTTGTCGCCATCAGTGAATCGCAACCCAATTTGCCGATGCTCGATTTAGCCAAACGCCTATGCGCGCGTTGGCGCATACCAGTGATCAATCAGCCCGATCGAATACCAGAACTTGCGCGAGATCGCGCTTACCAACTGCTGCATGGCATTCCCCAACTGGAGATACCCAACACCGTACGACTGTCACGAGATGCATTAATTGCACAGACCGCAAGTATTCCCGACTTTCCGCTGATCATACGGCCATTGGACTCGCATGCGGGACAGGGTCTTGAGTTGCTGCAGCAAGTCACAGAGCTGGATACCTATTTGGCGCAACACATCGCGGATGTGTACTACGTTTCAAACTACATCGACTATCGAAGTGTTGATCACCAATTTCGGAAATATCGCATTGTGTTCGTCGAGGGTGCGGCATTTCTATGTCACATGGCCATATCAAGCCATTGGATGGTGCACTACCTAAACGCGGGCATGACCGACAGTGCTGTCAAGCGAGCAGAAGAAGCTGACATGATGGCTAACTTTGAGAAAAAATTTGTAAGTAAGCACCAACATACCATCAACAGCCTAGTCACTAGGGTTGGACTCGACTATTTCGGCATCGATTGCGCAGAGACCCAGGCCGGAGAACTACTGGTATTCGAGGTTGCTAACGCCATGGTTGTGCACGACATGGATCCGGAGGACTTGTATCCCTACAAGAAAGAAAATATGAACAGCGTCTTTACCGCATTTCAGCACATGTTGCAGAGGCGGCAGTTTTCCTAGCTTGAGACTGGCCTGTGTTCGATTGGTCTCTTGCTCATCGGTACTCATGCGCTCAAAAGAGACACTTCTAATTGTCGGAAATGGGACATCACTATAAAACGCTTAGAGGCGGGCTGGGTAGTTCCGGGGTTATGTTCAATTCTTACATGCCCGGGCCAACACCTGTCATTTGTTAGTCTACTCCGGCCCCATCTGTCAGGAGACCATGCGTTTGAATCCCGCCGGGTGCTTGTCAATATAGTGATGCTTCAGAGCGCCAAGAACATGAGCACCTAGTATCAGATAGACCAGGTATTGCAGGATGTATTTATGGAACAAGCCCCAATACTTATATGCCTCACTCTCGGCGAGAAACGGCTGAATTTCTATGGAGAAGAAGTACGATGGGTACCCATGTAAGCTGGTCATGAAGTAACCCGTAACAGGTACTGCCAACATAAGAATGTAAAGCGTAAGGTGTGCGCCATGGGCGAGTTTTTTTTCCACCGGCTTGAGAGAAGACTCCAGCTCTGGTCTTTTGGATATTCTATTCCACAGCAGTCTGGCCACAAACAGCCCCAGCACGATAAGGCCGATGGTCTTATGCACAACGCTATAGGATGTTCGATACCAAACACCTTCTGGAATCATGGAAGCGAAAACACCCATAGGTACCATCAAAATGAACAAGATGGCGGTCACCCAGTGCAAGGTTCTGGATACGCGCCCGTATCGAGCCGATTCATTCGCGCTCGTCAACTTAAGCACTTCGGTGCTCTTACGTTGGCGGTAAGCCACTCCCGATAGGGTAAAGCCAGCTAACAATGCAACAATGGCCTGAGTCCACAAAATACCTGGTTTGAGTGCATCCATCGGGGTTTGGAAAGGCTTTGGATTATCGAGCACGCCGGTGTCCAGTATCGCAGTAAACCAAAAAACGACGCCAAAGCACCCGAGTGCTGCCAACAACGTGCCGGAGGCTCGAAGTTTGGGCGCTCGATGATTCAGTAGCCACGCCACGCCGAAAGAGAAAATGACGATGGCCAGCGCAACCCAGCTTTCGAAATGCAGAAGTATGCCTTCGGGGGTAGCTGCGCTGACCTCGGCAGCTCGAGCCGTTTGTGATGAAAATACCAGCATCAAAAGTGCTAGAACCGATACGCAAGCCTCTGCAGCAATTGCTTGGTTGGTCTTCCTATTCAGTGTGCTTCGCATTGAATCCCTCAATTAGTTTGGTAGCAATCTTGGCCTGGAGTCGAGCGGGTATATAAGCCTACAAGAATGTTACAGGCCTTTATTCGGATTGATCAGATACTTCTCACCGGTGGCTTGCTTGCCGTAGGTCTTGATCGCATCAATCGTCAACGCTTCAGCCAACGACACCTCAGCAGTGTAAGCACTGGCAAAGGTCGTCTTGATCTCGTTGGCCACACGCTTCCGCAACGCTTCGGCACCTTCGAAACCAATCTTCTGCAGGAACGGTGTCAACAGCCAACCACCAATGCCCCAGGCCATGCCAAACGCGCGATTGAACTTCGTTGGGCGCCGATCCAAACCACCGTATATGTACACCTGTTTGTGGGTTGTTGAGCCGTAACCGCTGTATTCCTTGGCTGTCATCATTGCCGCTCGCTCCATCGCGGTCAAAATTTGTCCAGCGAGAGGACCACCACCTGTTGCATCAAATGCAATCGTTGCACCGGTTTCTACCAGCACATTGGTGAGGTGATCCATAAAGTCGTCATCACTCGTGTTACACACGTGCTTGGCACCGATC
The DNA here is from genome assembly GCA_047626255.1 of Candidatus Azotimanducaceae bacterium. Lineage (GTDB taxonomy): Bacteria > Pseudomonadota > Gammaproteobacteria > Pseudomonadales > Azotimanducaceae > UBA4582. Next base: position 6,910 of record JBLHRT010000073.1, on the reverse strand, counting down.
GCTTTCAGTACGTCCACCTGCTCCTGCTTACGCACGATGTTCACAAGTTGAATACCATCTGCTATGCAGACCCTGTTCAGCATCTGTCCAAGGTTCGACGCCGCAGCGGTGTGGACCAGTGCGGTATGCCCCTCGGCTTTCATGGTTTCTGTCATGCCCAACGCGGTGAGCGGATTCACAAAGCAGGATGCCGCTTCCGCAGACGTTGTGCCCTCGCGCATCACAAGACACTGGCTGGCGTCCACGCAGCGAAACTGGGTGTACATCGCGCCGCCAAGAATACCGACGGTCTTGCCCAACATCGATTGCGCGACTTCAGAGTCGCCAGCAGCAACCACTACGCCACCGCCTTCGTTACCAACAGGCAGCGACTTGTCGACGCGTGCTTGCATCGCCTTAAGAATATTTGGTGCCACGTCAGCCATAATCACTGGTGCATCGGCTGTGCCGCTAGCCTTCGCGGTACTCATGTCGGCCATACCAAACAGTAAGCCAAGATCAGACGGATTGATGGGCGAGGCTTCAACTCGCACAACCACCTCCGAGGATTCAGGTTCCGGCATATCGATGTGCGCTAGTTCGAGTTTGAGTTGGCCATCGCTGGTGATGGTAGAACGAAGTTGCTGCTGCTGAGTCATGAACAATCCTTAAAATAATCTAGTGACGAGTTGCATACATTATTACTATTCTTTTTGAGCAGTTATATGGGGTAAAATGCAAATATTTATTGCCATAAAGACAATAGTTGGCTTCTAACTCACCAGATGGGTATCTCATGGATCAATTAAGAGCATTGCGTTATTTCTGCAAAGTAGCCGAAGATGGTAGCTTCACCCGAGCAGCTGAAGCGTTTTCTGTACCACCATCCTCTCTCTCGAGACGCGTCGCAGCGTTGGAAGACAGCCTTGGAGCCACCCTACTCAAGCGCACTACCCGAGCCGTTCAGTTAACGGAAATCGGTCAGCTCTATTTTCAGCAAGCGAAGGACATCCTCTATCAATTGGAGCAGAGCGACGAGGTTGTACGAAGCTACCAGGCAAAACCCATGGGGCAATTACGTATAAGCGCCATGACCGGCTTTGGAGAACGATTGGTGGTGCCACTACTGGCTGAGTTTAAAACGTTGTATCCGGATATTACTCTTGACCTTAGCCTCAGTGATGCGGTGTCCAATCTGGGCCGGGATGATGTGGACATCGCCATTCGTGGGGGCTATGCACCAAATGAGCGGGTGCAAGCGATTCGTCTAATGGGCAATGAATTTATTCCTGTAGCATCGCCTGGCTACCTCAAAGAGATGGGTACACCGACAAGCGGTCTCGAACTGACACAGCATCGGGGTTTGTTTTATCGCACCCCAGTAGGACCGTCACCCTGGTTATGCAAAATTGATGGCGAGTGGCACAACGTCGCGGGCATACCGGCTGCTGTGTCGAATCACAGCAAGTGGCTGGCAGAGTTAGCAGTGGAGGGGTGTGGCATAATGATGGCGCCGCGCTGGTCGTTGGCGGACTATTTGGCTAGTGGCCAGCTACAAGAACTATTCTTCAATACAACGCTTCGAGTTTCTCAAAACGCCGAAATGGCGATTTATCTGTTGTACCAAAAACAACAGTATGCGGTTCCCAAAGTTAAGGCGGCGGTAGATTTTTTCGTCGCGCGATTGCGAGATACTAACTCGCTTTAGCGGATGTTCACCTAGATATGAGCCGGTCAATTATTCGAATCACGCACTCCGAACGTAGTCGATAAGTTCGTATAACAGCCCCATACGCTACCTGGCATTCTTTCAGCAAACTCAGGTTGTTGGATGTTCGTGATTTGGGGAGATAGGTGGGCCTTGCCTTGCCTCGACATGCTCGCCAATTGTGTTCTGTCATGACCAACATGCGTTACCTCATGTATGATCACCCCAAATAATATATTGGCGGTAATTGTGGCGACTGTAGGCTTGAAGGGTATCTGGGGGCTGGAACAACTGGACAAGACTGGTCTAGCGACGTGGAAGCTGGGACTGATCTTGATGGGTGTAGCTGCTCCGGTTGGCTATGCCTTATCGATGCTAATGATTGAAATGGAGCCGAACCCTATAATCGGACCTCTACCACAAAAAGTGATAATAGGATGGTCTTTCGCAATGGTCTTTATCGGGCCGGCATTGGCCGTCTTCTTTCTGGCTTTAGCACGCGCCATAGAAGTGGACCTTAAAATACTAGTTTCATTTGATGACGCCATTGATGCCAGCATAGAAAGGCTTAGACCTAAGCGAGCACTGCGTTTGATCTGTTTGATTATTGGCTTGCTGTATGGATTCCTTCTGAACCCAGCAATACATTCTATTATCTCCCCTCTTACTTTCGTCGAAGCTTCTATTGCCTACGCTGCCGGTGGACCCCACGTGATTCTGGGTTTTATCTTGATGCCCATCAACGGGCTAATACAAGGTATGAGCTTCAGCATTATTGTCAGTCAGATTGTTGGTCTCATTCATGCTGCTCGCCACATCAAAATTGATTTCCTTCAATTGAATGACTACGCAGCCATTGCTAATCCGGGTGTTCGGGTGTTTCTGTGTAGCATCCCATTCCTCGGCCTCATGCCTCTGTTGGTGTTGTATGGGGATGACCCAGAAAACACCGCCTTCCTAATACGATTATCACTGGTTATCGCGTTTACTTTCGTCCTCATGATTCTACCCTACGTCTATCCCGTCTGGATTCTGCGAAACCGTATTAGGGATAAGAAGATAGCGGAGATGGATCAGATCACTCTGGCGCTGCGGGGTAACAAGGAAGCCGTCAAAACAATCGTCATTCAAGGTCTGGGTACGCCAACCACAACAGCTGATTTGCTGACGCATCAGATGTTTCTGGAATCTCGATGGGATTGGCCGATTGCCTCCCATGTGCAGAAGCTAGTCCTGTTTGGTCTCCTACCGCCGCTCGCTTGGGTGCTGGCAGCGATTATTGAAAATGCCATGTATTGAGGGAAGGGCAATAATTGTCAGAATTCCCTGCTCCCGATTTTCGCCGCCGGTTCGAAAACTGGCACCGCCAACAAGGCTTGGTCGGCATCAAAACCCTCGGACTCGAACATTTTCGGATAGTGCCACGCCCGCAGATTGGCATGGAAATCCCTGACACTTTGTTCGTAGGCCAAGGCGGCCCGCATATCGGTGTCTGCGAGGTGTTCCATTGTCCGCTGCAAGAGTGTTGCCGGTGAGACCAGGCTAGACCAATAGGCGATTTCGTCGCGCCGAGCTTGTCCAGCGCGGTAGGCTAGGCTGAGCGACTCCGCCGTCTGATCACCCACTTGTTGAAAAGCGAAAAACCATTTCCACTCAAATCCGTCCTCCTCCTCCCAAGCGGTGTCGTTAGCCCATTCTGGATGGCGCTCAAGAAACGGCACATAGGTCGCCTCCCTCGGCAGATCCCATGCATCATTGACGGCTTCTCGTTGCGTTAGAACAATCTCTCCGCCATCTGGCAGCGGAACGATACGCTCGATAACCTGCGTAAGGGTCGCGGGAATAATTGCGCAGAGCAATAGCCAGACACCCAGCATAATGGTCAAGTTATACGCACCCGTCCGCGTGGCGGGCGTCAGTTTGAGCGTTAACGCTGTCCAGAAGGTGAGATAGATACAGACTGACATCACGCAGATCGCAAGGGTCGATATGAATGCGCCAGAAATCAGTCCACCGATAATGACGGGCAAACAAAGCGCAACCGCCAACGCCCCGACGCGTAACCCCGCCCGCATCCACCAAAGCCTTTTTGGACTGATTGCGCTCGCCTCGATCAAGCCCAGCCGCCCCCCAACTTGCTCGCCAGACCGAAGGTCAAATAACAACAAAATGACTAAAAGCGGCGCGATTAAGCTGGCGATAAATGCAAAATCAAATCTACCAATCAGCGCGAAATCTGGATTGTTGGCGTCTGTCTCATAGATTTGTCCTTCCAGTGCTAGCATGCGAATACGATGTTTCCAGGGACTGACATCGCGCTGCCCTATGGCTGCATAAGCGAAATCAGAAGGCGCATCATAGGTGATGTGAAAAGTGTAGTAGGCCGCAGACCCCCAATCCGATTGATTAGCCAAGGTGACTTCACGCTCGGTTTGATCAAGTTGCTTCAACTCCGCAATCTCCGCACGTTGCTGGCCGACATCATTCAGACCCAGGGTCACAGCGGTAACCGAGAATATAAACGCCAGCGATAACCAGACCCAGACCGCTTTGTCGCGGAGCATAAACCTATATTCGCGCATCATGGTGTAAGCCTCCGCGCTGCGATCAGCCCCATACCCACCAAAGCCATGAACCAAAACACGAGCGATGTGAACTTTGATGCCGCGCGGCTCACCCGAACAATTGCAGGGTCAGGAGAAAACCTAAAATCATCCAGTACTTGCCAGTTAGCAGAGTCCACACGCGCACGCTTCGATCCTTCCTCACCATTATTCCGGTTCATATCATCGATGTAGGAGAGCTTTTCGGAATGGGCTTTGTTCAACCCTTGAACGAATTTATAGCGGACAGCTTCAGCCTCTCGCAGAAAACGGTGATGTGTCTCAAGATCCGTGCCTGCCAAATTACGTGACGCACCTCCAACTGCAAGATAAGGTGAGATCCACCCATAGGCTGAAAGATGCGCTGCTTGCGCACGCTCCCTCTCCATACGCTTTTCTGCGTATGTGTTCAGGGTTTCTGTCAATGCCGTTTCGCCCTGCGAAGCGACGAGCCCGCGAAAGTTCACAGGCAACGCTTCAATGCTCTCAACATTATATTGCGCCAGCAGATCTGCGCGTAATTTAGCAAAAGCTGGGTCAGCTGCGTTGTGACCGTCCCCTAGTTTTCGCAAATCATCGTTCATACGCATATCGGTTAAGATCTTACCTTCCGTCGGCAGCGCCACGCTGGCCGAGGTGACGCCAATACGCGGTATGACCAGCACGGTTAGCACCCACACGGCAGATAAAATACCGAGCGCGACTCCGCGCGAGCGCGTCATCATGGACACGAACAGCGTCAATACCGCCCAGATGCCGAGATAGAGCAAGTTGCCGAAATAAAGCATCAAACTAGCGAGCAGGCTTTCCCCTATCAGACTCGCAACAATAGATGAGAATAAAGCAGGCAATGACAGTAGTCCTATCAACGCACCCAAAGCCAAAACCTTGCCCCAATAAAGTCGCTCACCCGATACACCCTGCGATAATAGCGGCCCCAGTGTACGTGCTTCGCGTTCGCGCAGAATCACACCGTGGCCAAGCGCAAAAACCAAAAGCGGCAAGAAGAGGTGATAAAGTTTGGCCGGCGTTAATGCACCGAATCCGCCGGTGCGGGCTTCTGAGCGGGCATCGGCAAACATAGCGGAATTCTGGCGGTGGCCCTCTAAAAACAAGGATTGTCCGGTGACTGCATCCACGCCAGGGTCAAACATGGCGAGCGGTGGCGGGGCACGGAAGACGTAGTGCCCGTAATGCACCATACGGTGAGGGTGGCGGGCGGGTTGGTTTAGGAAAGTTTCCTCAGCTTGTTCCTGTTGATGTAAGCGTTGATGACGCGCTTCTTGCGCATCCAATGCTGTCAACACGCTTGTGAACAACAACAAGATGCTGAATACAATTAAGCTGAGAACGGCGAGGCGAGAGCGTAACCACTGCCGCCATTCTTCTTTGGCTATACGGATAGCGCTGCTCATGCGGACGCTCGCTCAGCAAAGGTCGCATGCACAAGTTCCGTGTCGATCCGCGCTCCGTCTGTCGCATCGAAACTGCCAACGAGTTGCCCGCTTCGCAACAAGCCAATCCGGTCGGCAACCTGACAGGCGCCATAAACATCATGCGTGACCATCAGGATGGTTTTGCCCATTCCCGCCAAGTTACGCACAAGTGCGTTAAATTCATCAATCGCTATCGGGTCGAGTCCGGAGGTGGGTTCGTCCAGCAAAAGCACTGGCGTTTCCCGCAAGATCGCGAGGGCAATCGCAACTTTCTGGCGCATGCCTTTGGAATAACTATCCATGTGCCTGGCACGAGAGCCGGATTGAAGCCCAACCTCATCTAGGGTTTTGTCTAGTTGTACTTGCGTTGTTTTCTTACCAGCCAAGTCCAAGAAATACTCGAGGTTTTCATAGGCATTAAGGTGAGGATAAAGCGTGGCAGCCTCAGGCAGGTAAGCAATCTGTTGGCGAATGTGACTCACATGTTTTGTGACATCGTAATCCAAGACATTCGCGGTACCGCTTTCAAGTGATAAAAACCCCAAAAGCGTTAATAAAGTTGTGGATTTTCCGGCCCCATTTCCGCCGAGCAACGCATAAACGCTGCCGGGTTCAACGGTAAATGAAATACCTCGCAGGACTTCGTCCCCACGTCGGTTTATAAACAAGTCATTGACAACAATGGCAGTCATATAAAGCTCCTTGAGCATTATGGCTAGAAAGAATAAGCTGCCGTGAATCGTGATCGACGCGGAGTTCCCGGGCCAACCCAAACATCAGCAAAAGAGTTGGTGTAAAACACTTCATCAAAGGCGTTATCGAGATCGAAACGAAGTGTCAGCCGCTCAGTCGGTCGTATCTGGGCAAAGAACCTTGCAAGGGTGTAGTTGGGCAGTGTGAAGTCTGATGTGACAAATCCCGCTCGCTCATCGGTGTACTGCACACCAGCGCCTACTTGTACCGGCATCCCGCGAAACTCGAAATCCTGGCTGATTTGCAGGTTGAACTGTTGTTCAGGTGAGTTGATAAGTGGATCGCCAGTTTCGATAAAACCAAAGCCATCTGCATCAGGGTTATTGTTGGTATATTTGGCATCGGTGTAGGCATAAGAGAGCCAAAGATTGAAACCACTATCGAAGACTGCGTTCACGTCGATCTCAACACCTCGACTTTCAGCTTCTCCT
>JBLHRT010000072.1:0-11055 GCA_047626255.1 Candidatus Azotimanducaceae bacterium | reverse complement strand
ATGCGCTTGATGACCTCAGGCAGTTCTGCTTCATTCCAAGGCAAGAAAAACTCGGCTTGCAGGAACGGGTACAGGGCCTGGCAGGTAGACATCAGTTCCGCTAAGTCGCCATTTTGCTTTAGTAGGCGTGCGATTAAAGAGGGCAGTGCAAATACGTGAATAGTGTTGTTGCGATAGTAGGTCAGCAATATGGGCAACGGTGCAGGTGCGCTCAGCATATCGCCGAATGGCTCATGGCTGCGCTGTATACCCGTTACCTGTTCGGCCTCTTTAACAATTTCTTCTGCCGTCAGATCGGTAATGGACAGGTGTTGGCTAAAGGCCATATCCCGCGCGACCCGGGTCAAGGTAGTAATATGGCTCAGCAGTCGGTCTTCCTCAATGGTTTGCCGCGGCGTTGAGAGCAGCACGGTAGCCACCAGGTTGACAGGATTGATGGCCGCGGCTGCATTAATATCGCGAGATAGGTGGGCCGCCAGATGTGCGCAGGCGACGGCGAAGTCAGCCGGCAGTGTTGTGTCTGGTTGTTGCCAGCCAGGCAGATGCTGATCAAGGAATGGTCTTAGGTGTAGCGGTTCGCCGAAATTTACCGTCACTTTACCAAAGTGATTTTTTAATGAGCGCAACACACGAACAATATCGAGTATCGACTCGTCTTTCTTCGATGCCCCCGAGAGTTCCGCCAGGTAAGTGGTATCTTCGATAATTTTCTCATAACCAAAATACACGGGCATAAAACAAATAGGTTTTGATGAGTCGCGTTGAAAGCTGCGCATCGTCATGCTGAGCATACCGGTACGGGGATTGAGTGAGCGTCCTGTGCGACTGCGGCCGCCCTCGATAAAATACTCGACTGAATAGCCGCGGGTAAACATCAAGTGCATGTATTCGTCGAAGATGGCCTTGTACAGTCCGTCGCCTTGGAAAGAACGGCGCATGTAAAAAGCCCCTGCGCGGCGCAGCAGCGGCCCGGCAACAGGTAGGTTGAGGTTCTTGCCGGCGGCAATATGGGGCGGTGTCAAACCATTGTGGTACAGCACATAAGACAGTAGCAGGTAGTCAATGTGGCTGCGGTGACAGGGTACATAGACAATTTCACAATCTTTCGCCATGTCTTTGACGGTACTGATATTGTTGAGCTCGATACCGTCGTAGAGCTTGGTCCAAAACCAGGTCAAGACGATATGAAAAAATCGAATAACGCGATATGACTGATGAGATGCAATCTCGTTAGCATAGGCAAGCGCCTTCTTCTCAACCTCAGCTGGATTCGATTGCTTAGCTCGGGCCTCCTTGGCGACAGCCTCACGAACAGCCTCACATTTCATGATTGATTGTATCAATGTGCGACGATGGGATAGATCAGGGCCGAGAATCGCCTGCTTTTGCTGATTGAAATGCACGCGTAGGATACGCATTAACTTACGTGTCTGTTTCTCTTTGTCGTCTTCGTCAAGGATCAGTTGATTGAGATCTATGGCAGCGCTGTATTGGACGAGAATATGGTTTGAGTGAAATAAGATGGCTAACAATTTTTTCAAGCGAGTCGTTGCTGTCCAGTTCTCAGAAAACAGGAGCTTTAGCAATGAGTTTTCCCTGTCGGGCTGATGGCCCCAAAATAGAGACACAGGAATGATTTTAATGGGTGTCTTAGTAGCTGCATATTGGAACAATACGCTGGTCATATGGTCAGACCGCTGGCGCAGAACCTTGCGGCCAAGCCTGCCTTCGGGATGACCAAGAAAGAAGTATGCGTGGTTTTCCAAAGACGCAAGCGGGTCATCGCCTACATGCTGGGCAAGGGGCGCGCAAGGGCTGGGTAGTCCAGCAGCTTCGCAGGCTTTATCAATAACCAGAAGATCAGCCAGAGAGCGAAACGGCAGTACGTAACAAACAATGTCATCATCGCTGATGCCAAGGCTCTGAGTGTCGCAACCCAAAACGGTTGGTTTGATCCAGCTAAACAACAGTTTCCGTGCTGCGTTGAATTGCAATATCTTGAATCGCGTGGTCATTGAGCGTTTCACTGGCGTGGGGGTGCTGATGGGGCTAACGCTTGGCATCGAACAAATCTATGAGTGATTGGGCGGGGTCGCGGCCTTCAATTTCGACTTCCCAAATACCCGAATATTTGCGCAAGGTTTCATCACGTACCTCCTCTTTTGAGGACAGCACGGTAGGTCGCAGGAATACCAGCAAGTTCTGCTTTTCGCGAATCTTGTTGCTGCTCTTGAATAGGTGACCAAGGATGGGGATATCGCCTAAAATGGGAACCCGTGAGTTGACCTCAGTGACTTTGTCGCGAATCAATCCGCCCAGTATGATGATTTCTCTATCATCAGCCAACACGGTGGTATCAATGGTACGTTTGTTTGTTATCAGGTCCGCACTGCCGTCTGTACCGATACTACTGATACTGGTCTGGTCAACTTCGGATACTTCCTGATGAATTTCAAGGCGAATTAAACTGCCATCATGCACGTGAGGCGTAACTTCTAGTGTCAGGCCCACGTCTTCACGTTGGATAGTGGTAAAGGGATTGTTCGTGCCATTGTTACCCGCATTGGTAGAGCCCGTTCTAAAGGGTACATTCTGACCCACAACAATCTTGGCCTCTTCATTGTCCATGGTTGTGATACTTGGCGTCGATAGCAGATTGACATCTGTATTAGCGGACAGCGCACGGACGATCACCGCAAAGTTAATGCCGTCGACATTGACCTTAGCGCCGCCAATCAATGGCGAACTACCTAGGTCAGGCACGCTCGTCAATGTGCCGTCGCCGCCGGCGAGATTTGCCAATACCGATGCGAGGGTGCCCGACGGTGCGGTTAATCCAATAGGTAATAATTTACCCGTTGTGTCGGCAACAGCAAGTTCGGTACCCAGTGTGCGGGTAAAGTCGGATGTGACTTCTACAATAGCTGCCTCAATGAGAACCTGCAGACGACGGACATCAAGGCGCGAGATGATCTCCTTGAGCTCTGCCATGGTGGTCGGGTCAGCGCGGATAACTAGCGCGTTAAGGGATGCGTCAGCTTGAATGCTGGTAGTCACTTCCTGACCTGATTGCTCACCCTTGTCCTTGTCTGCCACCAGGTTCTTGAGTATGTCTGCCAGCTCCGTTGCATCCGAGTGTGCCAGTCTTACGACCTGTATAGTGCCGCCGCGATTTGCCCGCACATCAAGTTCGCGTACTAGGGCCTCGACCTTGTTCAACGTGTCTGGCTCACCTTTTAGGATCAGGCTGTTGGTCCGTTCGCTGGCTACAACAGTAATGCGGTTGGGGCCTTTGGCACTCTTGCCCATTTGTTCTGGAGCCAGTTGTTCGAGCAGGCTGACGATGTCTTCAATCCAGGCTTCTTTGAGTTGGATAATACGCGTTGTTGAGTTGTCGGCGACATCGATGCGGGCAACGATTTCTGCCAGGCGCTTAATGTTCTCGGCATGGTCACTGATGATCAATGCATTGGGTTCCACCAAGCCGGCGATATGACCATATTGCGGAATCAGTGGTCGTAGAATTTTTACGAGCTCGTTGGAGTCGGTATTCTTGACCGTCAATACGCGTGTAATGAGTTCCTCGCCACGACTGTCAACGGTGAAATCGTTTGGGTTGCTGCTTTGTTTTGCCAGTACCTGTTGCACGATACGAACGACATTGCCCGACGGGACTGCGGCAAACCCATGAACCCGCAGCACCGACAGAAACAACTCATAAACCGCAGGTGTGTCCATCGACGTATTGGATATGACCGTCACATTGCCCTTTACCCGAGGGTCGATGATAAAGCTCTTGCCGGTGATGGCAGATACCTGCGTGACAAATTCGCGGATATCAGCATTCTTGAGATTAATTTTCCAGTTGTCCTGACTGGCTGCATGCAGTGGCAAGAACATCACAATACTGATGGATACGCCAAGCAACGAGCGAATAAACCGACTGCGCAGGACGAGGTTATGTCTTGATGACATCATGTTGTATATGCATCCTGTGAAAAAATGGATATTACTGTAAATCACTGCGGAACCCAACGACCCGGGCCCTGACCTGTTATTTATTAGGAATGGGTACGGTAAGGAAGAAGCGTCTGTCAGCTCGCTGAATCTCAACCCTGACGCGGCCATCATTCATAGCCTGATCAATCAGAGCAGCATCACTTCTGACATCACCCACGGGCGTTCCATTGACTGACAATACCAGATCACCTTCCTGCAAACCTGCTTGCTGCATCTGCGCAGAAGGTAATGTGTCGCTTAGCCGATAACCACTCGCTTCACCCTCACTGACAGCGCTGATGCCGAACTCATTGAGCAGGTCAGCAGGGTCGGTATCAATGCGATCGCGATACTCATCAACAAAACTTCGCAGGTTAGTTCCCGGCTGACTGTGGGCTTTGCTTACCTGCCGCTGGCGTGCAGCAATGCGTTCACGCACCTGCTGAAGTCGCGTGCTGGGATTATTCCTGGCCACCTCATTATTCTGGGGGTTCTGCGCCCCATCAGCTGAGGAGAATTGTTGGCGAATGGCGCTGTCGCTGAACATGAGTTTCTCAACCCGGCCACCACGTTTAAGCAAAATGTGGTCATTAAAAACCGCATCCAGTACCGCATTGCCGGGTAGACGATCACCTATGTGGAATAATTCACCACCTTTGTTGCGCTCGGCAACGATGGCGCTCGAATCTGCAGCAACTGAGGCGATAAAGACACCTTGCAACTCAAGATTGAGCCGAGTTTCAGGCGCGTTTGTTACTGCGGTGGCAGCATTAGATTGCTCGACGCTGCCGAATAGGTCGAGGGCAGCGATACTCGGGCCACGGTTGAGTTGGGTGCTGGGCAAGGGTGCTTGGGTGACGACGGCGACCTTTTGATCATCCCAGTGCTCGATGACGAACAAGGCGCCGTTAGCCGCAGCCAGACTGATGGCTGTCACCAGTAAGACGCTGGCAACGGTGGCCAAGCGGTGGCCATAGCGCTGATAGAGATCAACAATTGCGTCCACGTGAAGGCTCCGTTGAGGCGCGCCAGAGGCGCTGGACTAAAATAATTTTTCTTCCAGGGTGAGCGCCGTATCGTCAGGGCTCCGGCTGCCTGGCAGGGTTATGTTGGCAAGCTTAAACATTCTCGTCTTGATAGCAACCTTGGCCCAACCCGTCGGTTGAAGACTGATAGTGAGCAGTTTTTGGCCAGTATCGCTGAGTTGTAATTGCAGGTCTTGATCCAGCTTGGTGAGTTGGCCGTGTAAGGCGGGTAGTTGTAAATATTGACGGCCTTCGGGCCCAGGTATACTGACGGCACCGCCACTCCAGGTGAATTCTCCGGCGGCGGCAACAGGCCAATGCTCGCTAGTGATGAGGTTCAGGTTGAGAATGTTCAATTCGCCAGCCAGTTGTATCTGATAACGCTGTCCATACTGGCTCAAATATCGACCATCGAGGGTGCCGTTAAGGGTCTCGATACTCAGTTGCGAGAGGCTCACACTACCGCTCATCTGCAGTTGATGGGCATCACCCATGAGGCTTGCGTTAAAGGGCAGTCGCCCTGACAGCAGCCCTGACGGCGCCAGCTGCCACGTTAAGTTGCCAGGTAACATGTTGGCGTACTGCAGTTGTGCCTGTCCTTCCCAGACGGTGCCTGTGACTCGATTGACGAGGAGCCCCGGCAAGGCGCTCTTGACCTGCGGCGCGAGTAGCCGCCAGACAGGGGCGGCCGGTGCTCGCAGCACGATGACACTGACGAATATCAGCACACCCACTAACCCATACAGCAGTGGCTTGGCCATCATCCGAACCAGTTAACGACGGTTTCGCCGGCATCGGTAAAGCGCAGCCAGCCTTGTTCGTCGAGTCCATCCCAGCCACCGCGACTGCAGCGCGTCTCTATGTTGAAATACGACCAGGCGGCTAGGGCGCAATCTCTATCGGTGGCCCAGGGTGTCTGGTTGGACTTGAACCAGACGCTGGTGTAGCCGCCCTTGACGGCATTCTCGACGATGATGCAACGCTTCTGGTCGGGCAGCAACACGTCTGTGGAAGTGCCCTGTGTGGTGTGTGTAACGGGGCCCATCGCGGCCTCAATCCAGGTTATCAGCGCCTCAAGAGTCGGGCGTTTGATATAAATCTCAATATCCGGAAAGCCGTCTTCTGCGATGCTGTTGGTATCGGTGGTGCTCATCAGGATGTGGGCTTTGGTGTGGGCGCGAGTAACGTCGTCAAAATATCGCTGTATAGCCAAGACAACTGAACGAGATCAGCCACCTCAACACACTCGTTGACCTTGTGGATAGTGGCGTTTCTGGGTCCGAGTTCGACAACCTGAGCCCCCGTTGGGGCAATAAAGCGACCGTCTGAGGTGCCACCCGAGGTGGAGAGCTCCGTATCCAATTGGCAGCGATGGTTGATCGCCTGCTGCACCGCAGGTATCAGCTCACCGCCTGTGGTCAAGAACGGATGACCAGATAAGGCCCAAATAATGTCATAGTCTAGGCCATACTGATCGAGAATAGCCTCAGTACGCTGGCGCAACGTTGCTTCGGTTGACTCCGTCGAGAAGCGAAAGTTAAACACTAACTGCATGGCTCCAGGAATCACATTGTTGACGCCCGTGCCGCTGTGAATATTAGATATCTGCATGGAGGTCGGCGGAAAAGACCCGTTACCCTCGTCCCAGGTTGTTGCCACGAGACTAGCCAGCGCCGGCAGGGCGGCATGAATCGGGTTTAAGGCATCCGTCGGGTAGGCAACATGGCCTTGAATACCCTTGACTGTCAGCGTCGCGTTCAGGGAGCCACGGCGGCCGATACGAACGACATCGCCGAGCGTATCGGCACTGGAGGGCTCACCTACTAGGCACCAGTCAATGTGTGTGCCCCGGGCCTGTAATGTATCCATCACCTGGCGGGTACCGTGTAGTGCGGTGGCTTCCTCATCACTGGTGATCAAAAAACCCAGCGTACCCTTATGATCTGGATGCTGACGAATAAAGCGTGTGGTGGCCGTCAGCATAGCGGCCAAAGAGCCTTTCATATCGGCTGCGCCACGACCATACAACAAGTCGCCTATCAATGTGGGCTCGAAGGGTGGGGTATCCCAGGCCTCCAGCGGACCTGGCGGCACGACATCGGTGTGACCAGCAAAAACGAAGAGGGGCTCGGCGACACCGTGCTCTTGATCACCGTGCTTTTTATCACCGTGCTTTTTATCACCGTGCAGGGCCCACAGATTATCGACATCACCATAGCGCAGGTGCTCGATCCTGAAGCCTAGGCGGGTCAAGTAATCTGCCATCAAGGACTGGCAACCCGCATCATTAGGCGAGACAGACTCGGCAGCCATCAACTGCATGGCCAGGCTCAGCGTGTCTTTATCAAGCGCTTGATCGAGAGACTGAGTCGGAGGTTGACCAAGAGCTTGATCCAAGAGCGCAAGTTCAACAGGTTTGTTATCAGTGGGTGGTTTCATGTGCTTTCGTGCCCAAATTTAGTGACTAGTTATGAGCATGCAAGGCGCTATTGAGCGCAATGGCCTTGGCATTGGTTCGACATTCAACGACCCCGGTTTGGGAGTTACGAATGAATAACATATCTGACTGACCCGCCAGTTCGCGAGCCTTAACGGTGCGAACAGGTTGCTTATTTTCGTCTAACACCAGCACGACGGTACTGGCCGTGATATACAAGCCGGCTTCAACTTTGCAGCGATCGCCTAAAGGAATGCCACTACCAGCGTTGGCGCCGATCAAGCAATCTCGTCCCACAGAAAGTACCATGTCGCCGCCGCCAGACAGGGTGCCCATGGTGCTGGCGCCGCCACCTAAATCACTGCCGGCATACATCATGACGCCCTGGGACAGGCGACCCTCGACCATATTCGGGCCTTCGGTACCGGCGTTGAAATTGACAAACCCCTCGTGCATGACCGTGGTGCCTTCACCCAGATAGGCGCCAAGGCGGACCCGGGCCGTGTGTGCGATACGCACCCCCTTGGGTACCACGTAGTTGGTCATCTTCGGAAACTTATCGATTGACGCGACCTCTAATGTTTCACCGCGTACCCGAGCGCGCGTCTGTGCTTGCGTAATCTCGTCGAGATCAATGGCACCTTGATTGGTCCACGCCACATTAGGTAGTTGTGGAAAGATCCCGGACAGATCTATCTGGTTAGGTTGCACGTGTCGGTAAGATAACAGGTGCAATTTCAGGTAAGCCTCCGGTGTTGAGGTTAAAACGCTGTCGGTTTCCAACAGGGTGATCACAACGGGCCTGGCGGCACCTTCAAGCTGTGTCGCGATAGCCTGTTGTTCATTGCAGAGTAATGGCTTGAGTTGTGCCAGCGTTGCCGCGTCCAGCACAACACAGGTGTTACCGCCGGTGTAGCCAATCAGGTCTGCCAGCTTGTCGACTTCAGCGCGAGCGGGTTTGAAAACAGGGCACGGGTAATACACTTCAAGCCACTGGCCTTTTTGATTCTGGGTGCCTATGCCGAGTGCATAGCTGAAAAATTCAGTGTTCGTTGCGCTGTTTGTTTCGGTAGTCATAGAGCTGTCCTGCTGGTAAAAAATCATCTCAATTGAATGAGAGCGTTATCGAAAAATGTCAGGTAAGTATCAGGTAACTATTAGAGATATTCTTTGCGCTGCATGAAGCCGCGTAATCTCTCCGCGGCGACAACGCATTCGTCAATGGTCGCGACGAGCGCCAAACGAACGCGATTTTGGCCTGGATTAATGCCGCCAACGCCCCTGGATAGATAACTACCGGGTAGCACCTTGATGTTGGCTTTCTCAACGAGGCGTTGGGTGAATTGCTCATCACTCACCGGGGTTTCAGGCCACAGGTAAAAGCTCGCGGTGGGCTGACTCATGGGCCAGGCATCGTGCAAAATCTCTTGCACTGCCGTGTATTTTTGCCGATATATCTCACGGTTGGCTATCACGTGTTGTTCATCTTGCCAGGCAGCGACGCTAGCCCACTGATTATGCACGGACATCGCCGAACCATGATAAGTACGGTAGAGCAAAAAAGCCGAGATGATGTCAGCATCGCCGCAGGCATAACCCGAGCGCAGACCTGGCAAGTTGGAGCGTTTTGACAGACTGTTGAAAGCGATACAGTTTTTGTAGTCATGTCGACCCATGGCGCAGGCGGCTTCGAGCAGGCCCGGTGGTGGGTTCTGTTCATCAGCATAAATTTCTGAGTAGCATTCATCCGAGGCAATGACAAAGTTGTGCTCATCAGACAGACGAATAAGAGACTGCATCAACGCAATGGACGCCACCGCACCCGTGGGATTGCCCGGTGTGCACAAATATAACAGCGCGCATTTGTCCCACTGTTCAGCGGTCACTGTAGTGAAATCTGGTAAGTAGTCAGTCTCCTTGGTGCACGGTATATACACGGGTTGGCTGCCAGCAAGCACGGCAGCGCCTTCATAAATTTGGTAGAAGGGATTGGGCATCAAGGTATAGCTGTCCGCCGAGCTGTCGATGACGGTCTGGGCAAAGGCAAACAAGGCCTCACGTGTACCGGTGACCGGCAGTACTTGCGACTCCGGATCGATAGGGCTCGCGGTTAGTTTGAATCGTCGATTAACAAAGTTGGCGATGGCGGCGCGCAACTCACCAATGCCGCGAGTCGGCGGGTAGGTACCGAAGCCGCGAATAATTGAACTTCGCTGCATATATTGCTCAATGATAAAGTCCGGTGCGGGGTGTTTCGGCTCGCCTAACGACAAGGTAATAAATTCATGCTGCGAGGCGGGCGGAGTGCCTGCCAGTAGCGCGTTGAGTTGTTCGAAGGGATAAGGCTTGAGCCTTGCCAGATGCGGGTTCATGCCACGACCTGCTGGACGTAATGATCGAGCTCTTCGCAGATGCGCTGTTGCAATGTTTCACACAGTGACTGGTCACGAATCGCCTTGTTGTCGGCGCTGACCACATAGAAAATATCCTCCACGCGTTCTCCGAGAGTAGTGATCTTGGCGCTGACCAGCTCAATATTCAGATCGACAAAGATATTGGCAATGATCGACAAAAGTCCCTGGCGGTCGGCGGCGACAACCTCGACAATGGTCTGGTCGGCATTGACATCATTGCTGATAGAGACCGAGGTGTTAATGGAAAATTGTTTCAATAATCGCGGTGTTCGCCGGCCGTGGCTGGGCTTGAATCGATCTCGGCTAGTCAGGTGCTCGAGTAAAACCTGCTCGACCTCTTCGAGTAAATTTTCCTGCGAGCCAATGGCTTTGCCGTGCTCATCAAGCACGATAAAGGTATTGAAGGTCACGCCCTCGGTAGAGGTGGCGATACGCGCATCGACAATATTGAGGCCAAGTGCGTCGAAGGCGCTGACGGTCGCCGCGAATTGTGATTGGCGCTGGGGACCATAGGTAAAGATGTGGGTGGCGCCTTCATCGAGCCGATTGGATACATCATCACGAATCAGAATCAACGACTGGATCGTCGTGCCATGCTCATGGATGCCCAGTGCATGCCAGACGATATCGTTGACGGACTCGCGTACAAAGTAGTCTTCCTCGACACTACCCCAGATTGCCAGCACTTCGGCGCGGCTCAGATCATGCTCTTGTAGTCGGTCGATGGCATGATTTTGGGTCTCGGCGATATAGTCAGCGCGATCCACCAGGTTCTCTGGGCCGAGACGCAGCATTCGTTTGGTATCCATATACAGCTGCCGCATCAGTGAGGCGCGCCAACTGTTCCACAGGGTCGTGTTGGTGGCGTTAATATCAGCCACCGTCAATGCATACAAATAATCGAGTCGCACCTGGTCCTGCACGAGCAGAGCGAACTCTTGGATAATTTCCGGGTCGGAGATGTCTTTGCGCTGGGCGGTGGAGGACATCGTCAGGTGATTCCTTACCAGCCAGCAGACCAAGTTGGTATCCCAGGTGCCGAGCCCGTGGCGTTGGCAGAAATCCGCGGCGACCTGAACGCCCAACTCTGAATGATCACCGCCACGGCCCTTGGCAATGTCGTGATACAGGCCGGCGATATACAGCAGTTCAATCTTTGGCAGGCGAGCATGGATATGCG
>JBLHRT010000071.1:0-11060 GCA_047626255.1 Candidatus Azotimanducaceae bacterium | reverse complement strand
CGTCGGGTCAGCCACAGACCTATGTGCCCGGTGGTTTCGCCGCAGAGGGCTTTATTCACTGCTGCTGGCCGAACCAGTTGGCAGGCGTGATTGATCGCTATTACCAAGGCCGGGAAGACCTTGTGCTGCTGGATCTTGACTTGAATGCTATTGGTGCAACGCTGGTGGAGGAGGACCCGGGCAGTGGTGAAAAATTTCCGCACCTATATGGCCCAATTCCTTTGTCAGCGATTACCGCAAGACGGGCTCTGGTACTCGATAGCCAGAACAATGTTGACCTGGCGTTCTTGTAGTCAAGACCTGGGGGATCATGTTTCACACCGCATAACAAGCGCACCATTTGGCAAGCACGTCGGGATAAGTCACGTCGCGAAAAACACGTCACGATAAGCACGTCACGAGAAGCCACGTCGTGCTTAATTTTTGGCTTTACCCCAGAGTGTGCCCTGATCTTTGGTCGTGACTTTCTCAAGTCCGCGATAGCTGAATTTTTGCACGCGCTTGCCCTCGTAGGTCTCGGTGGTAAAGATATTACCTTTGGAGTCGGTGGCGATACTGTGCACAGCAAAGAACTGGCCCGGCTGACGACCGCCATCGCCGAAGCTGGTGAGGATCGACAGGGAGGCACGGTCCAGGATATAGACCTTCATATTCTTGCCATCTGCCAAATACAGGTATTTCTGGTCCTTGTCTCGTGAAAAGGCAATGTCCCAGACAGAGCCATCGCCCAGGGTCTTCGGCGCGATGCGCTTTTCAGTGACAAAAGTGCCGTCCAGCTTGAAGACCTGTATACGGTCGTTGGCCCGGTCGCACACATAGACTAGGCCGTCACGGCTAGGCTCAGCACAATGCACCGGATTGCGAAATTGCTGGGCCAGTGGATCGTCCGGGTGATAGCGTCCCAGGTTGGTATCGTCGGGCTTGTTGCCGTAGGCGCCCCAGTAGCGCTTGAACGCGCCGGTGTCAGTATCGAGTACCGCGACCCGCTTGTTGGTATAGCCATCAGACACATAGGCTTCGTTAGCGGCGGCGTCGAAGGATATCTTGGCGACCCGGCCAAAGTGCTCCATGCTGTTGCTGTCACCGTCCTGGCCCGGTGTGCCAATCTGCTGCAGAAACTGGCCGTCACGGCTGAATTTGAGAATATGTGAATCCTTGGCGCCATTGCCGCCAATCCAGATATTGTCTTTCGGGTCCAGGCTCAGGCCGTGATTGGATGCGGGCCACACATACCCCTCGCCCGGACCGCCCCAGGCGTTGACCAGGTTACCCTGGGGGTCAAACTCAAGAATGTTCGGTGCGGGGATGCAGCATTCGCTGGTGGGGGGCTCGGTCGCCGCACCGATCTCGGTACGCTCGTTAAAACTGTTGCGCCGATGAATCACGAAAACATGATCCCGCGAATCAACCCCGACACCGATGGCAGAGCCCAAAACCCAGTGATTGGGTAATGGCTGGGGCCAGAAAGGGTCGACTTGGAAAGCGGGCGCGGTTGTGGCCGCGACGGGTTTGTCTGCCGCCAGCAGATACCCGGTATGAGCCAGTGTGAAGATGATGGCTGTGGAAACCATGGCTGTGGAAACAATGGCTTTGAAAACCTTAGCTTTGAAAATCTTAGCTTCGAAAACAAGTGACGTGGCTGATCGGGCAGGGCGCATTGTTATTGTCATTATGGCTCCTTTAAAGAAATGCATAGCAATAGGTAGCTGATGCTTGCGGATGAACCATCCAGCCACATTTTTCCGGCCTGTGCAGTGCATTACGATGCCGGGGTCGCGTTCTGATTGAGTATACTCACACTGTTGGGCTCAGTATACTTGCGTTCTCATGCGTACAAACCCGTTCTGGTCGAAGATGTTAGCAGCTGCCCGTTATGCTTGCGTTCCCCGACTCCCCTGGTGGCTGGGTGTTTTTTTGTGGCTAGTCGTGACCGTTGCGCTGCCTGCCCAGGCCCATGAAGTGCCTGATCGGGTGCAGGTGCGCCTGTTCCTGAAAGTCGAAGCCAACCATCTGACGCTGTTGCTGCGAGCCCCACTTGAGGCCATGCGTGATGTCGACTTTCCCCAGACAGGGCCGGGTTTTTTGGCGTTGGCAGACCCAACACTGCCAGGCCTGCTGGAAGACGCTGTGCACCTGTGGCTGGTGGAAGAGCTCAGGCTCAGCCAGAACGGGGCGCCGCTGCCCGCAGGTGAGTTGCAGCAGTTGCGTGTCTCGTTACCCGCTGATCGGGCGTTCGGTGATTTTGACACAGCCCGTTCGCATCTTGCCGCGCCTGCGCTGGCACCGCAGACCCTGATATTTTGGCGTCAGGCTGTCATCGACTTGGCGTTACGTTTCCCCCTGACCGAGGCAGATCGCACCTTCTCATTGACTCCCAATCTGGCGCACCTGGGGCAACAGACCCACACACTGCTGACGTTTATTAATACCGAAGGTAACGCTCATCTGTTTGAATATCAGGGTAATCCCGGAACGCTGAGCCTGGACCCACGCTGGTACCAAGTGATTCCGGGCTTTGCGTCTCAGGGGATGATGCACCTGCTCGGTGGCATGGACCATCTGTTGTTTTTGTTATGCCTGGTACTACCGGTACGCCGACGTTGGCCGCTGGTGGCTATCGTCAGTGCCTTTACGCTGGGGCATTCCATTACCCTGGTCAGTGCCGCGCTCGGGCTGGTCCCTGGTGCCATCTGGTTTCCGGCCATGGTCGAGATGTTGATTGCCGGCACTATTGTCTATGTTGGGCTGGAGAATATCCTGGCTCGGCGGGTACGGTATCGCTGGTTATTGGCGCTGCTGTTCGGTTTGGTGCACGGCTACGGCTTTTCGTTCCAGTTGCAAGACTCCCTGCAGCTCGCGGGACAACATCTGGTGATTGCTTTACTGGCGTTTAATCTGGGTGTGGAGATGGGGCAGTTATTGGTGCTGGCTATACTGCTGGCAGGCACGCAACTGCTGAGCCAGATTGTCAGTCGGTCCCGCTGGTTGGTGATTGTGATCTCCGCCTTTGTTGCACACAGCGGCTGGCACTGGCTGGTGGAGCGCTATGGTGTGATGGTGCAGTACTTCCAGTGACTGGCGCGACTTTCCAACAGAGCGCGTGTCTCAGGGAGCGTGTGTCAGGGAGTGTGTCTCTGTGCTAGCGTTACCCGCCTGTTGTTCAATCCATTTGTCGATCTGCGCCCGCGTCTGGCGGTACTGCTGTTCGCTGCGCTCATCCCAACTCGACAATTCTCCCTGGTTGCGTTGGCCATTGAGTTCGCCTTCAAGCGCTGGCCAGTGGTGCGTCTGCCAATCGAAGAACAGCTCGCAGTCAGGCTGGTGAGCCTTGCCGGTTGTTTCCAGCATATACAAGCAATTGTCAGCGAGGCTAACGGCATTGATAAGTTGCGCGGTGACTGGGCCTGATGTGGCAGCACAGGTGCCGCTGGCTGCAAGTATCAGGCTCAGCAGGCAGATCATCGGCCGACAGCATCGTTGCAACATGATTCGATCCGAGAGGCGCCGCACGGGCGCATGATTTACGGGTGCGTTTTTCATGTGGGCTTTGTCGCCTCGCGCCTGCGTCGGAAAATGACTGACATGGATTCAAGGGTCACCAGAATGCTGGTGACCCGGACGACCACATCAATGGTCACCAGCAGGTAGTTGTCCTGCTCGCCGTATTCCACTAGTTTGATGGTCCCGGCATACGAGGACGTGAATAGCACGAAAGCCATGCAAGCCTAAGATAGCCCCACAGGACAAACTTGTTGGTAGTGACGAAGTCCACGCCTTCTTCACATTCATGGGCCGGGGTTTTGTCATCCGGGTCAAGAGCAAAGATGTTTTCAGCGATAAATTTGAATAGACAAATCCGCCGAATGACATGCCCATCAAGCCAGGCACAACGATCATGATAGATTGCATAAATCTGTCTGCCGCTAGACATTCTGCGCAATAATAGCCGGATGACCCGATAATGGCCAGTCATCACCACGTGGGCGCGTTCTGGTTTGGCTTGTGCCAGTGAAACGTGAGAAAGTGATGTCGGCATGGTATCTCGCGCCCAGCAACGAGTATCAAGCATCCAATGGTACGGACGTCCCTGTGGAGCCTATCAAAGCGATGGCGTCTTACTATGCGGCGGTATCGAGGATGACCAACGCGGGCGTGACGTCTTTCCCGAAACAGGCCATGGTCCGTATAGAGGGACCCGTATGGAGGCGCTGAAAAGTTATACGATCAATAATGCGTACGCGGTCTTCGGGGAAAATATCAAAGGCTGCCTGACACCGGTCAATTATGTTGACATTACTGTCCTGTCCCAGGACATCCTGGCTGTCTCGGAAGCGCAGATTCCCGACACTCAGGTAGACTACACGATCGTCGGTGGGCAGTTGAAATTTGACCGGCAGACCTTCCAAGCTAACAACATGGATTACGTCATGATGAACCGCGGCAATCAACGGCAAGGCGATTTCATTTCTCACGGTGTCGTATCGCTATTCCTGGTGATCCTGTTGTCAGGCTCATTATTGGCATCGGCGACAAGTCCGGCAGATATGGCCTCCGTGAACGACACGGGTAGGGCGATGTATACCACAGTCAATGACTGGGCGAGGCTGCCGGCAGGGCGCAAGTGGGGTGCTGCTAGCGCGATTTATCCTGCAAACGATGGCAAGCATATCTGGATTGCCGAGCGTTGCGGCGCCAACAGTTGTGTCGACAGCCCCGTTGACCCGGTACTGCTGTTCAATACGGCGGGTGAATTGGTGCGGAGTTTCGGCGCTGGCATGATCTCCTGGCCCCATGGCCTGTATGTAGATGCGGATGACAATGTCTGGGTAGCCGATGCCGTGGGTTACAACCCAGTGCCGACGGGCTGGGGACATGTCATCTACAAATTCAGCCCGACCGGTGAGTTACTGATGACCCTAGGCAAGAAAGGCCAGCCAGGGGGCTCGAACAGTACCTTCAGAAAACCATCAGATATGTTGGTCGCGCCTGATGGCAGTATTTTTGTGGTAGATGGACACGGCTCTGCGGTCGGCGAGGCTGTAAATAACCGGGTCATGAAGTTTACCGCTGAAGGGGAGTTTATCATGGCCTGGGGGTCAGTCGGCGGAGGCCAGGGTGAATTCAAAGACCCGCATGCCCTGGCCATGGATTCTGCGGGCCGCCTGTTTGTCGGTGATCGGGGTAACAGCCGGATCCAGATTTTTGACCAAAATGGCAAGCACCTGTCGACCTGGACCCAATTCGGTCGTCCCAGTGGTTTATTTATTGATGCCGACGATAGGCTTTATTCTGCTGATTCTGAATCCAATGCCCGGCGCAATCCCGGCTTCAAGCGGGGCATCCGAATCGGTCGTGTCGTCGACGGTTTTGTCACGGCGTTTATTCCAGATCCGGAAATGGACCAGGATGGTACCGGTACCAGTGGCGCCGAAGGCGTGGCGGTAGATGCCGCTGGCAACATTTATGGCGCCGAGGTGGGTCCCAGGGCCATCAAAAAATATATACGCAAGTGATGACAGGGTTGCCGGGCGTCGCTGATGTCAGTCGGCATGCAGGCTGCGGTGCGGTCTAGGCAGATGCTCGCGTTCTGAGGTGTTTGCCAAGCTGTCTATTTTGCATATCTGTTTATGTCACTCATTATTAATAACTGTGTGAGGTAGGAAGTTATGTCACTGGCGTTAGCCGAGCGCGATGAGTCGCAAGCTTTCTCTCGGGATTTATCGAGTGATGCTGCTCGTGACATGCAGCAGGGTGAGCAGGTGTGAGTTTTTCCCGGCGTCAGTTTCTTGCGATGGTCGGGGCCGCGGGGGGCTCCGCCGCTGTGCTGACAATGTCGACGGCGCTGGGCATTACACCGGAAATTACCCATGCGGTGACTCCGCGTTTGATGCATCTGGCTGGGGTCAGGCGCAAGGTGGTGATTCTGGGCGCTGGCCTGTCGGGGCTCATCAGTGCCTTTGAATTGCAACGCGCCGGCTACGACGTGACGATTCTGGAAGCCTCGGCTCGGGTCGGCGGGCGCAATATGACCCTGCGCGCCGGTGATCGGTTGGATGAGGTGGGCAACCCCCAGGTGTGCGAGTTTGATGACGAGCCCCACCTGTATATGAATGCTGGGCCAGCGCGCATTCCCCACCACCATCACAAGATACTGTCGTACTGTAAAGAGCTGGGCGTCGAGCTTGAGTTCTATATGAATGATAACCGTAATGCCTGGGTGCATGATCCAAACTTCAATCAGGGCAACCCGGTGCGTATCAAGGAATATATAACCGATGCCCGGGGTTTCATGGCGGAACTGTCGGCCAAGACCTTGACGCCCGCTGCGCTAGAGGAGAATTTCACAGCCGCCGATGTGGAACGTCTCATGGGTTTCCTGCGCACCTACGGTGACCTTAATCCTAACCTGTTATATAGGGGGTCTGCGCGTGCCGGGCTGGCATCTGGGGGCATGCTAACGCCGGGTCAGCGCAAGCCGGTGATGGATTTTTCAGAACTGCTGAAAGCCAACTTCTGGCAGTTCAATATGCACTGGGGTGAGGGGTTAGATCAGTCCGGACCGCTGATGCAGGCGGTCGGGGGTAACGACCAGATTATTGCCGGATTCATGCGCCACGTCGGGCATGCCGTGATCCGGCAGGCTCCTGTGCGCGCCATTATGAACCGCGACCAGGGCGTCAGTGTTGACTTTGAACATGCGGGGCAGGTGAAACAGATCAGCGCTGACTATTGCCTCAACTGTATTCCTAGCCATCTGCTGGCGGGTATCAAGCATAATTTTCCGGCGGACTACCAGCGCGGCCTGGTGGCGTTGGTGCGGGGTAAGTTATTCAAAATTGGCTTCCAAGCCAACGAGCGCTTCTGGGAGAAAGAAGATATCTATGGCGGTATCAGCTGGTCGAATCAGGATGTCCAGCAGATTTGGTATCCCTCGCAAGGCATCCATCAGCGCAAGGGTGTGATTCTCGGGGCCTATGTGTTCAATGACCGGATCAACCAGCAGTGGGCAGAGATGAAGCCTGCAGCCAGACTGGAGAAGGCGTTGCAACAGGGTGAGCAGGTGCACCCTGACTATCGCAAGTACCTGAGCGCGGGCATCAGCGTGCCTTGGCACCGGATCAATCATATGCTTGGCTGCGATACCCGCTGGACCGAGGCTTTACGGGACGAATTTTTTGTGTTGTTGCAGCGCCCCGTGGGTCGCCACTACTTGATTGGCGACCAGATCAGCTATCATCCTGCCTGGCAGGAAGGTGCGGTCAGTTCGGCCCATTACGCCATCAATGAAATCGATCGCCGCGAACGCGCACGGGTAAATGCCTGATGCTGATAGTCATACGCCTATCCATCACCGAGGTTTGGCGACGTATCGCTGGTCTGCTGCTGGTTGCTGGCTGTTTGATTGTGTCGAGCGCCCAGGGCGCCGACGCGCGCGCGCCGAGTACCGTGGCAGAGTACCGAATACTGAAAACTATTGCCCAGCCGGCTCCGGGCATTCGCTATTGCGTCACCTGTCACGGGGTTGACGGCCGGGGTAATGAAGCCGTGAGGGCGCCCAAGCTGGCGGGCATGGCACGCTGGTATCTGGAGCGCCAGCTGGCCGGTTTCCAGTTGGGCTATCGGGGCTCTCACAGAGATGACCTGGATGGTAAGGAAATGCGACCGATGGCTGAGTTGCTGACGCCTGTAATGATGAATCAGGCCCTAGACTGGATAGCGACCTGGCCGGTAGATAAGCCTGCGGCAACCATTGCCGGCGATACCGCGCGCGGCCGGCAACTTTACCAGGGATGCATGTCTTGCCATGGGAATAACGCGCAGGGTATCGAGGGCATGGGCGGGCCGGCGTTGGCGGGCCAGAGTGACTGGTACTTGGTGGTGCAGTTACGCAAATTCAAGTCTGGCCTGCGAGGGACCCAGGCCGATGATACTTATGGCCGGCAGATGCAGGCCATGACCGTGCTGCTCAAAGACGACGCAGATATTGCTGATGTCGTGAGCTATATCCAGACGCTGTCGCTGTGACGACAGATTTGGCTGTCAGTTTTCCACGACCCGATTGACAGTATCAGGTGTTAACAGCTGGCTCGCGATGAGCTCACCATTTTTCTTTAACTCGTTATCAGGAGCACTTATGAAATTAACGACTGCACTCTTCGGTTTGTCACTGCTGGCAGGCCTGTCGGCCCAGGCCGAGGTCAAACGTTATCCGCTACCGAACAATTCAACATTCCCCATCGCGTCGGCGGTTGAAGTCACGGCCGGCTCCAGCCTGGTGTTCCAGAGTGGCACAACCCCCGCACCCGCAAACCCAGTGGCCAAGCGTGGCACGCCTGAATATTACGGCGATACTATGACCCAGGCAAAAAGTGTTTTTGAGCGGATGGGGGCCAACCTTAAGACTCAGGGCCTGAGCTTCGGCGATATCATCAAGATGACGGTATTTCTGGTGGGCGATCCCGAGAATGACGGCATGATGGATTTTGCTGGTTTCATGAAAGCTTATACCCAGTACTTTGGGACCGCAGAGCAGCCACACCTGCCGGCACGTTCGGCCGTCCAGGTTGCCGGCTTGGTCGCGCCACTGATGTTTGTGGAAATCGAAGTGATTGCTGTGCGGCCACCGAAGGCGAAGTAGCTACCAAGTAGCCACCGGAGGGTTGGTCATGATGGGACGCCGTGAAGAGGCTTTCGCTGCGCCCCGTCCCTACCGCCCACAAGATTTTCCCAGCAAGGTTTATCGAGATCTAACGTCATTGGGCACCGGTTAAGCGTGCTTTTGTCGAGAGCTTCTGACCTGGGTGCGCCATGCAGTGGCCCTAGGTTGGAGTATGGGTAATTTTAACGCCCTTTTCAGAAAGGTCATCAAGTAAGATTTGATCGCTACAGGCCATTCATTCTCTACAGCATCATTAGAAATGGCGAGGGAGGTACGCTGCTTTTGATGAGCTTTTGGTCTACATTGATCTGATAATGGCTCGAGATAAAAGCCAGGTCGATCGATTTTCTCTGATCTCATCAATGTTCTGATGACTCGTTGGTCAATAGCAAGCACTTGTGGCGGTGCACGAGACGTTGGTGGGTGATTGGTAGGTGCGTTAGATTTGGCATCTACGTGCGGCGGTTTCTGCTCAATTATTTCAGGATCTTCTGTACATGCTATGATCTGACCTATCCATTTAAAGACCCGCGTAAGCCTTTCTGCCCATGTGAGTGATGAGTGTCTCGCAGCTGATAATTTTCGATGGTTGTTCGATGCGCTCTTCTTGGCGCTGCCCTGCCACGCCTTGCTGGCGTTACGTTGATGCGATGGCATCAATGTGTCGTCGGCTATAGCGACCGTGCGGCCCCGAATGGGTGGTAGACGTTTCCTTTGCGTGAATGGTGCTTGACGGTCAAGCGCATCGGTGTGTTGGGTTAGCGTGGAGAGAATAATGGCAGCGGCATTACTTTGGCTAAATGGCCTCGGGCTTCTGGGATTTTATCTGGTCTGTTCGGCTTGATTCTGGTGCATGACACTGCCGGTAACTATACTTAGGGTGCTATGGCTTTTGAGCTAGTCATGACCGCTCTATTGGCTATCGCACTACCGTATAGACGGATATTGACAGGTCTAGTCTGACCTAGACAAACATCTCAACAGGCCGCGCTGGAAAGCAGTTTAGGTGTTTTGCTGAGACGCGATTATGGTACGCTTCGGCAAAAGCCAACAACAATATAAATATAACAATATTAGTAATAAGATAGGCGATACTCTGTGACTGATTTAGTGGCGTGTCACGAATGTGACATGTTATTTCACCGTGACGACATTCCAGCTGGGGCAAGGGCCGACTGTACCCGCTGCGGTGCGGAGCTTTATCGTCACGTCAGTAACAGCTTGGATCGAAGCCTGGCACTTTACCTATCTGCACTGATGTTCATGGTGGTTGCAAACGTATACCCTTTTATCACCATGCAGACCGCTGGTATTTCTGCAACCACACTAGTTTCCGGTGGCGGACTCGCTTTATATGAGTTTGGGATGAGCCAACTCGGTCTTGTGGTTTTCTTGACCAGTATTTTGTTTCCCCTGATTTGTGTCGTTGGCATGATCTATCTGCTGGTTCCGGTTCGGTTTGGTGTCTTGCCACCCTTTTATGCACCCGTATATCGAATAGTCAAAACCTGCGAACCTTGGAGTTTGTTAGCTGTTTTTATGCTGGGTACACTCATAGCCGCCGTTAAGCTCCGAGCATTGGCGCAAGTCATTCCAGGCCTGGGTATGTTTGGTTTCGTGATGCTGCTGATCACTTATTCAGCAGCGAGGGCCGGTTTTGACCCCGAAGTGCTGTGGGCAAAGTGCAAGGTTAGGCAGCTTGACTCCGATGAGTTTCCCGGCGGCGCAGAAGAGGCGCGTGTGTTGGCCTGCCATACCTGTGGACTGCTTAGACCGCTCGACCAACATATGCACCACTGTGATCGATGCGGCGCTAAAGTGCATTTTCGCGTCGTTGACAGTTTAGAAAAGACTTGGGCGCTCATGCTTTCCGCTTGCATCATGTTAGTCCCTGCGAATATGTATCCCGTGATGAGCGTTAAAAAACTTGGTAGGGGCAATGCAGACACGATTGTTAGTGGTGTGATTCACTTGATGGAAGCCGGTCTTTTTAGCCTCGCTTTTATCGTCCTGTTTGCTTCGCTTATTGTCCCTGCACTAAAGTTAACAACGTTGGGATATCTGTTGTATTCTGTTCGTAATAAGTCGGACTGGCGACCCCGAGACCGAACGCTTTTGTACCGTATTACTGAGATAGTGGGTGCGTGGTCGATGGTTGATGTATTTCTGGTGGGGTTATTGTCCGGTTTGGTGAGCCTTGGGCTGCTCGCCAGTATTGAACCCGGTGTTGGCGTGATATATTTTGGTGCTGCTGTCATTTTAACTATGTTAGCAGCACACAGTTTTGACCCACGGCTGATATGGGACAACGTATCGCCGGATCCAGATGGTCTGCCGTTAAGCCCATTGCCAAACAATGAAAATAACGCTCAGGCACCGTCACAAGCAGCATCACAAGCAG
>JBLHRT010000070.1:0-11161 GCA_047626255.1 Candidatus Azotimanducaceae bacterium | reverse complement strand
ATCCGTATTGGAGAACAGGTCGTTCTCTAGATACAGGTTGAGGGTCCAGTCGGTGGTCTGGTCCTTACTGGTTTTTCCTTCACTAGCCTGGGCGGTTGACGCCCCATGTAAAACGATCAGCGCTAGCAGAGAGCACTGTAATAATTTGAACATGCGTAGGTCGACCTATTGGGTGGCCCGGTAAAGGGGCATCACGGTGGGCAGTAATGACTCGATTTGCTTGACGCGACTGGCGCCTGCGGGGTGTGAGCTGAGGAATTCTGGCGGTGCATTGCCGCCGCTGGCCGCTATCATCTTTTTCCACAGGGTGATGCCGGCTCGGGGATCAAAGCCTGCGCGGGCGGCTAATTCGAGGCCGATACGGTCTGATTCACTTTCATCGTTACGGCTGAACTTGCTGGCCACCAGAGCTTGATAGCCAGAGCTTGCCATGCTGCTGGTAGCAGCCCCCAGGCCCAACAGCGACGCGCCTATGTCGATAGCTGTCTGGGCGGCCATCGCCTGTGATACCTGCTCGCGGGAATGCTCGCGTAGGGCATGGGCAATCTCATGACCGATGACGATGGCGATCTCCTGATCGCTGAGCGCAATGTTGTTAATTAGCCCGGAATACACCATGATCTTGCCGCCCGGCATACAAAACGCATTGAGCTGCTCACTGTCGATAACATTGACCTCCCAGTTCCAGTCTAGGGCATCACCACGGAATATCCCGGTCTGCAGGATCAGGCGTTGAGAGATCGCATTAACCCGCTTTAGCATGGCGGGGTCTTTGTTCAGCGTGCCTTCAGTGCCCGCCTCGGTCTTCATCGCAGCGTACTGTTTGACGGCCATCGCCTCGAGTTGAGCAGACGACACCAGCAACAGCTGTGAGCGGTCGGCGCCCACAGCACCGCCAGACGTAGTGGTGCCACAGCTGCTAAGCAGTGACAGGGTGCTCAGTAATGTGATGGTGCGCAGAAATGCTCTTACTCCAGAAATAGGTCGTGTTTTAGCGTTTGCCTTAATAAAGGCCATAGTCAGTGTCATCGTCAGCATCATGTTCCTGGAGAGTCGTCGTGAGCGTATTAGGTGGCTGTCATCAATTAGCTATTTTGGCTGGATTGACTGGCGCACGCAAGGTGTTGCCAAGTGGTGGCAGACCGCAATCGCGGTCGCTCAGCGGCCGATGGCGCTATTCTGGCGTTTCGTCCCCGCGAGTGAGCCCAATGTGACGGCCTATGTGCTTCAGGAGTATAGTACTGACACAATGCGGTGGCATGTTCACGCTCACGCCGTAGCCAGCCCGTTTGATAAGCAATTGATCGAAAAGACAAGGAGTTTCTATGAATAATCCATTTTTTGAGACGTGGCAAACAGCTTACGGTATGCCGCCTTTTGATGAGATCAAGGACGAGCATTTCCTGCCTGCTTTTGAGCGCGCTTTCGCCGACCATGATGTCGATATTGAACGCATTGCGACGAATGACTCATCCCCAACGTTCACCAACACGGTAGAAGCCATGGAGCGTGCGGGTGCCTTGCTGCGCAAGGTCTCCGGTGTTTTCTATAACCTGAGTTCATCGAACACCAATGATCAATTGCAGGCTATCGAGGTTGAATTAGCGCCGCGCAGCGCGGCTCATTTCAGTCGAACCTATAACCATCAAGGTCTGTTCAAACGGGTCAGCCAGATCTATGTTGCCCGAGGTGAGCTTGCGCTCGATGTTGACCAGTTACTTTTGCTGGAAGACATTCATACCGAATTTGTTCGAGCCGGTGCCGCCTTAAGCGATGCTGCGCGACAGCAGGTACAGGCGCTGGATGAAAGCCTGGCGGGCTTGATGACCCAGTTCAGTCAGAACATCCTCAAGGATACTAATGATTTTGAGATGGTTGTGGATGATGAGCAGGATCTCTGTGGATTGCCGCAGTCAGTGTTAAACGCGGCGGGTGTCGAGGCGGAGCAGCGTGGTATGCCCGGCAAATATGTGTTTACGGTGTCGCGTTCGTCCATCACGCCGTTTCTGCAGTACGCCGACTCCCGAGAGCTACGAGAGAAGATTTACAAGGCCTATACCCACAACGCCAACAATGCCAATGCGTTCAATAACCAACCCATCGCTGGCCAGATCGCGGCCCTGCGTGTCCAGCGCGCCCAGTTACTTGGCTATCAAACTCACGCCCACTATATGCTTGATGATCGCATGGCGAAGACCCCGGAGAACGTTAATCAACTCCTGGATTCGATCTGGCAGCCGGCGCAAAAGAAGGTGGCCGAGGAAGCTCGAGACTTACAGGATACTATTCAGGCCGAGGGCAGCAACTTCGCGCTAGCAGCGTGGGACTGGTGGTATTACACCGAGAAGTTGCGCAGTAAGCGTTATGCGTTGGATGAAGATCAGGTGAAGCCTTACTTCAAGCTCGAGCATGTTCGCGATGGTGCCTTTGACGTTGCCCGCAAACTGTTCGGCCTCACCTTCAAGGAAGTCACCGATGTACCTTTGTACCATCCAGATGTGGCCAGCTACGAAGTCAGTGACGCTGATGGCTCATTGATCGGCCTGTTTCTGGTGGACTACTTTATGCGGCCTTCTAAACAAGGAGGTGCTTGGATGAGCGAATTCCGTGCTCAGTCTAATCTGGATGAGTCTATTCGCCCCATCGTTGTTAATACCTGTAATTTTCCTAAGTCTACGCCCTGCCTGTTGGGAATGGATGAAGTGACTACCTTGTTCCATGAGTTTGGTCACGGTCTGCATGGTTTGCTCAGCCAAGTGCGCTATGAAAGTCAGTCAGGCACTAATGTGAAGCAAGACTTTGTTGAGTTGCCATCGCAGATCATGGAGCACTGGGCCATCGAGCCTGAGGTTTTGCGTAGCTACGCCCGTCATGTTGATACGGGGGAGGTCATCCCCGACGAGATTATCGACAAGCTGCTGGCGTCCGACACGTTTAACCAGGGATTTTCGACCACCGAATATTTGGCTGCTGCCTACCTTGATATGGCCTGGTCGAGTCTCGATTCAAGCGATGCCCCGGATGTTGATCGCTTTGAAGCCCAGGCCATGGAGGCCATCAAGTTGATCGATGCGGTCGCGCCGCGTTACAAATCCAGTTACTTCCAGCATATCTTCGCCGGTAACAGCTATTCGGCCGGCTACTACGCTTATATCTGGGCTGAGGTGCTGGACGCCGATGGTTTCGAGGCCTTCAAGGAAAAAGGCATATTCGATTCCGCCACTGCCCAATCATTCCGCCAGAACATACTCGAAAAAGGCGGCACCGGCGAGGCGATGTCACTGTACGAAGCATTCCGCGGCCGCGCCCCCGATGTTGAGCCTCTGCTTAAAAACCGCGGTTTGGCCGGGTAAGGTAACCCCTTGCCTTAGCGCTCTTGTATGTAAAGCTTGCGCAATATTTCTCGCCACTGAGCATACTGTACCTCAAGAGGCCCGGTGAGTTCGATGACGCTACCCTCGAGGCGAGAGATGGTCGGGTGAATCTCGGCCTTGAATGAGTCGGCGAGTTCTCGTAACTCGTCCTCGTTCATTTTGTATTCTTTGTAGGTGCGGTAGGCGTATTCAGTGGCTGCCCAGCTGCCAGACCGGCGCCGGCTTTGATCGGTACTGATGTCATTGTTATAGTCGATCAGCTCAAAGCTATAGGTCTGCCAATACGGATAAACAGTTTGTAGACGTTTGTGGAAGACATCGAAATGTTCATCCATTAAGTCGGTAAAGCGGTATTCAGCCTCGCGGATTTTTTTAACCCGGGCATACATCGTGTCATCTACCGCGGGCAAACCCGTCACTTGAATAATCCCATTAGCGTCGGGAGTTAGATAGCCCGCAAACGCTTGGGGCGCTAGCGCATTAGCATAACGTAACAGGGCTGCCTGCATAATCGTGTTTGCCTCGGCATCGGACATCAACTGACGCACGCCAAGAATGTCGTTGGCAATGCGATTGTAGAGCGATTGAAATGGGTCCTCGCGGACTTTTTCATCCACCAAGTAAGCGCTCGTTTGGGCGGGTTCCTTATAGATTCGATCTATCCAGACAACACCGCGGCTGTCGGTTACCTGTACCTGCAGTGTCAGATCTAGCGCATTAGACGCGAGAATTTGTGCATTGATCTGCAACTCGGCGGCAACGTCGTTACTCGGTCCTACTTTGACGGCGCCCCAGTACCCAGACTCAATCAGCGTGTCACGCAAGGCGATCGGTAAGTAACTCGCTTCAGCCTCTCTGATCGGTGCGTATATACGGCTGATGCGACCACCCTGGGTGTCGGCATTGCTGAAGGCCATGATGCTGACATTCAGATGTGGCGCGATAGGCGTCTCGGCTCGCAGCAGGCTGGTGGGCGCGCGTAACGGCGCTGCCTTAGGTGGCGTTGGTTGGCTGCCGCAGGCGCTCAGGCAGAGACCGACAGTCGCGACCAAGATCAGGGAATACAGGGTCCTGCGACTATTGAGCATCGCTGCCCAGCCTGCAAGTCTTTTTCTTTCCTATGGTGTAGGCGCATTCATACTGACCCTCGCCCGGCGGAAACAGCATATACACGCGGTTGAGGTTAAATGGCTGGCTGAGTTTATCTGATCGTAACGTTGTCGATACCATCAGCCGCTTGTTCTCGAAGCTTTGGCTTCCTTTAGCCAACGAGTAGCGGTTGATCACGGTGAGGCCCTCGGGCAACCGAGCAGCAAACACCAGCTGGCCATCGCCATCTAGGCCACAGGATTCCTGGCCAATGGCCAGTGCGTTGATGGGTGCGAGAAAATCACAGGTCAGGGCGTAGTCACCCGAACGTTTGATGCTGATATGGTCATCGGATTGATCAATCGTCAAAATGGTAGACTGGGTGACGGCGTCAGCCAGCGTACCCAGCTTCATAACACCCTCAAGATCTCGCAATGCAGAGGTATCAACAGGTCGTGCTCCTCGGCGATCATCGCGCATGCGTTGCGCCTGGTCATACTGGCTGCGAGCGATTTCATACAGATAGCGCAGCCGCTCCATGGGGTCTTCCGTATTCGCATAGTCGATTTCCCAAGAGCCCGAGAAGTCAGCCAGCGAGGCAGGCTTAAGCTGGCGCGGTGGGTTTGCTGTCGATGGCGTACCGGCACAGTTAGTCAGCAGACCTACGCACAGTGTCGCCACCAGCAAAGCGCGGCGCCGGACTTGCCCTTGGTTGGTGGGTTGGTAGCGATACTGACTCATTAGCTTGTATATCAAAATATCGCTTCAGGCCGCTTTCGCCATTTTCCCCGGTACAGAGAAAAACTGGTCGATTAATGGCTTGAAGCTCTCCAGTGAATCAACTTCATAGGCCGGATCAAAGGCCGCCTGATCCCACTCATCAGTGAACTGTACCGCCTTGTCATACCAGGGCTCGTCTTTGAACTGCAGACGCAAGTCGCGTTCTTTGCCTTGATAGTGGTAGTAGTGCTCACCCTGAAAATCTTGGTGGGTGCGAATGATGTGATATGCATCATCGCTGACATAGGCCTTGATGATCTCGGCGCAAATGGGCCCATGGCCGATCACGCTGATGTTCTTGCCAATGTCGTGCAGCAAGCTCAACAACACCATCTCATCGGCAGCCTCAGCTCGGCGCGCCATGGTGGCGGTCTGCAGAGCGTGATGCAGCTGGTCTGTAGCGAATCCTAGGGATACGCCCTCAAGTGACTCGAGCATACCGTAAATACGGTTTGGCATGTCCTTGATGTGTGGCATGTGCTCCTGGCCAATATGGTCCCAGTCAGCTTTAGTACCTTGATCCATGCGTGTGAACATGTGCGTCTCCCGGCTATGGTGAGGAAAAACAACGATAATAGTGGTGTTTATCTATGGGGTCAACGCAGCATACATGTGGTCAGTTAATTACCAGCAGTGGGTCGCATGGTCTATGCTTGTCGTAGGAAATGCTATTCAGTGCCTGCCTATACAAGGCCTGATTCCCGTTGTTGATTGATGTTGTCTGGTCCCCCTTATGGAAAACCCTACGCCTGTGTTTGATCAACTGTTGTTCGCTCAGTTGGCGCTATCAGAGACGCTGGGGCTGACCTACGCTTTCGAGAGCGGTTGGTCTGGCTGTGAATGGCAAGCGGCCTTGCCCGATTGTTTCCGTTGGACTGGGATAGCCTCTGAGTCAGTCATCGATCGACGGATTCGCCACTACGTGCACTGGAGCCTGGCCAACAACTGCCGCTACACCTATACGCAACCCCTGTTCTTAGTTAATTACCCCGAGCAAGCCTGTGCCCGTGTGCTGACCTTTGAGCCCCTATCTGCTAGCGCAGTGCATGTGACTATTGAGCCCTTAACTGATTACGCCGATGTCATTCTCAGTAGCGAGCTCGACCAAACCTTGCTGAACTCTATCCGTGACGCCATTCTTGTCACCGAAGCCGAGCCCATAGATCAACCAGGCCCAAGAGTGCTGTATGTTAATGGTGTGTTCGAACGTATGAGCGGGTACACATCCAGCGATATTGTGGGTCTGTCGCCAAGAATATTGCATTCTGGACTAGGCAATGAGCGTGCACGGGGATTGATTCGGGCGAGTCTGCAAGCGTGGCAGCCGATTACGGTCCGAATGGACAATGTCACCAAGGATGGAAAGCCCTTTGAGGTGGAGTTGAGTATCAGTCCTGTCACAGATATGACGGGCTGGCGGACCCACTGGATTTCCGTGCAGCGCGATGTGACCCAGGAAATTATCGACGAGACCGAGCAGGCCAGGTCTCGTATGATTCTTCGAAATTCCGGCGTTGGTACCTGGCGTCTGGATCTGCAGAGCAACAGTATGGCCTGGGATGAGCAAATGTATGCCTTGTTCGAAATCGATCCGACGACTC
Source organism: Candidatus Azotimanducaceae bacterium (assembly GCA_047626255.1). Lineage (GTDB taxonomy): Bacteria > Pseudomonadota > Gammaproteobacteria > Pseudomonadales > Azotimanducaceae > UBA4582. The sequence goes on along the minus strand of JBLHRT010000070.1, from coordinate 4,317 downwards.
AACGCAGCGACTATGAAGCCTTGCAGCGACATCTACACCCAGATGATGCTAGGGCCCTGACTCAGGCGTTTACCCAGGCAAAAGCGGGCGAGCAGGTGCTGGATATTGATATTCGGATCTTGACGGGTCAACACAATACACGTTACCTGCATGTGCGTGCTGAGGTGAGTCGAGACGAGCAGGGTGGTGCGCTGTCTATGGATGGTGTGTGCCTGGATATTACGCCGCGTCGTCAGAATGAACTGGAGCGACGCAAGCAGCAGGAATTTGCGATTCATCAGGACCGGCTTGCCAGTATCGGAGAGCTCGCGGCGGGGGTTGGTCACGAGGTGAACAATCCCTTGAGTATTGTCATAGGTTTTGCCGAGCAGTTGGAAAAACTCAACAACGAGCGCTTCAGCGATCCTGATATTGCCGCTGGCATCAAAAGCATTCTGTCTGCAGCTGACAGGATCGGTAATATCGTCTCAGGCCTGCGAACTTTCACGCATTTTGATCAAGATATCGAATTGTTCAGCCTGACTCAAGTGGCACATGACACCACGCAGCTGATTCAGCGAATCTACCAGCACGAAGGGGTCCAGTTGACGCTGCTTGATGATCTTAGCGATGGCCTTAGCGATGATCTTAGCGATGATCATGTGGTGAGAGGTAATCGCGGTCGCATCCAGCAGGTGCTATTGAATCTCTTGGCGAATGCCAAGGACGCGACAGAAGGCTTGCCAGACAGACATATCACTGTTGGTCTACAAATTCGCCAAAACTTCGTCGAACTGATCGTCAACGACAACGGTTGTGGCATAGATGAGCAGTCCCAGTCTAAAATATTCGATACCTTCTTTACCACCAAGCCAACCGGCAAGGGTACCGGTATTGGGTTGTCCATTTCCGACTCCATTGTGCTAGAGCACGGCGGTACGCTGACGTTTGTCACCAGTGAGCAAGGTACGGCGTTCAGCATGCTGCTGCCGAAGACTGTCGATGAGATCGCCCTGGTGATAACAGACGAAGAGGCCGTGGAACCTGTCTCACCACACAAACTGAATGTATTCGTGGTAGATGATGAGCCGGCGATTCGAGACCTGCTCGCCGCGACGCTGAAACGAGCGGGGATGGTGGTTACGGCGTTCTCTCGTGCCGAGCAGGCGCTGGCTGCGTTGGTAGCCAGCACTGACACCATTGACATGATTATTTCAGATATTCAGATGCCTGATATGTCGGGTCTGGCGCTGGTCACGGCCGTGCGCTTAAATCCAGGCCTTAAGCAGCCTCGGCTGTTGCTGATGACGGGCGGTGACAAGTTCGAATTCAGTGAGGCTAACGGTGAGTTGGCTGACCTGATTGACGGCGTGCTTTACAAGCCGTTTCGTATGCATCAAATTCTCAATCAAGTGTTGGCCTTGTTTGAAGAACGAGTTTGAAGAACGAGTTTGAAGAATGAGCGCCCTATGACAAAGTTTGAATCGCTTATCGTGGACCGTATAATGCGAAGCCATTGATTTATTGCGGGATTGATGTTTTATTTCCCGCAGCCAACAGTAGTGAACAGTACAGTTTGCCCAATAAACGGAGTATGACAATTCGATGAGATACGAAACCCCAACAACCACCAAAGAGGCGGCGACGCTTCTGTACAAAGAAAAAGGTAAGGCCCATGTCCTCGCCGGCGGCACTGACCTGCTGGTTCGGATGAAAATGGACATGGTCGAGCCAGACCTGGTGGTCGATATAAAACATATTCCGGCGACGCAGGCGATCACCAAGAGTGCTGTTGGTTTCAAGATTGGCGCCACGGTTTGTGGCGCGGTCATGGGTGAGCACAGCGCTCTGGTGAAAGCCTGGCCGGGGGTGGTTGAGGCCACTAACCTGATCGGTTCTGACCAGATACAGGGTCGCTGCACCATGGTGGGTAATTTGTGTAATGCATCACCCGCCGCAGACAGTGTGCCGGCGATGATTGCTGCCGGGGCTAAAGCTATTGTTGTTGGTAAGGACAAACGTCGTACCGTGGCTGTCGAGAAGATTGTCACCGGTCCGGGTAAGACCTCCCTGGCGAAGGGTGAGTTGATTGAAGCGATTACCTTACCGGCCCGGCCGGCAAGATCGGGTGATGCTTACCTGCGATTCACGCCAAGAACTGAAATGGATATTGCTGTCGTCAGTGCTGCGGTTAGCCTGACGCTGCTGCGCGGTGTGGTTAAAAGCGTACGCGTGGTACTCGGCGCTGTGGCACCGACCGCCGTGCTGGTGCCGAAAGCGGCTAAAGCCATTATTGGTACGAAGCTGGATGACGCTGCGCTAGAAAAGTTGGCGGCTGCGTGCTCTGAGGCCTGCAACCCCATTGATGACAAGCGTGGAACGATCGAATATCGAACGAAGGTGGCGGGTGTGCTGGCAAAGCGCGCTGCCAAAATTGCTTATCAACGTGCCGGAGGTGTCCTGTGACTGGCGTTTTAGTGTCAACCACCGTAAATGGTGATCCGGTGCAGTTTGCCTGCCCTACCAATGAATCCCTGTTAGATGCTTTGCGTAACCGTGTTGGCCTGACGGGCGTGAAAGAAGGTTGTGGCACCGGTGACTGCGGCGCCTGCAGTATCACGCTGGATGGCCGTCTGGCCTGTTCTTGCTTGGTATTAGGTGTCGAAGCCGAGGGTCGCACAATCGGTACTGTTGAGGGTTTGGTGGAAGACGGCAAGTTGCATACCCTGCAAGAGAAATTCATCGAGCATGCGGCGCTGCAGTGCGGCATTTGCACCCCAGGTTTTCTGGTGGCGGCCAAGGTATTGTTAGAGAACAATCCTAACCCGACTGAAGAACAGATTCGTTATGGTCTGGCCGGCAACCTTTGCCGCTGTACAGGCTACGACAAGATTGTGAAGGCGGTGCAAGCCGCTGGCAAAGAGATGCGCAAAAAGAAGCGGTAATGATGCTGGACCCTATATTCGTTCCTATATTCGCTCCTATATTAGGAATAGTCCACCACCGACTCACGCAAACAGACGACACAGGATTGTAGATATGGAACACGACACAAGTTACAGAGATCGTGAATTTAAGGTTATTGGCAGCCGGGTCAATCGACCTGATGGTATTGATAAAGTGACTGGCCGGGCCAAATATGGCGCTGATGCTTCAGCGCCGGGTCAACTGGTGGGTAAGGTGTTACGCTCGCCACATCCCCACGCTCTGATCACCAAAATTGATACGTCGGCAGCTGAGAAGTTAGCCGGTGTGAAAGCCGTTATCACCAGTGCCGACCTGCCTGACTTAACAGGCAAGAATCGCGGCATGACGGACATACTGGAAAATTGTATGGCTCGCGACCGTGCGTTGTATCATGGCCATGCGGTCGCCGCCGTAGCCGCCATTGATGAAGCGACGGCGAAGCAAGCACTGAAGCTAATCAAGGTGACTTATAAGAAGTTGCCTCACGTCACTGATGTTGACGAGGCAATGAAGCCAGACGCGCCGATTATTCAAGACTTTGTTATGCAAGACGGCAAGCCTTCGAATATCTCCAAAATCACCAGTTTTGGTCATGGTGATGTGGAAGCCGGCTTCGCTGAAGCCGACGTGATTGTCGAGAAGAGTTACAAGACTGAGCAGACCCACCAGGGTTATATCGAGCCTCATGCCTGTCTGGCGAATATGAGCTCTGATGGCAGTGGTGAGCTGTGGGTCACAACCCAAGGACATTTCGGCTTCCGCGTGGTGTGTTCCACGTTGTTAGGTCTGGATATGGCTAAGCTAAAAGTCACCGCGTCTGAAATCGGCGGTGGTTTTGGTGGTAAGACTCACGTCTGGACCGAACCTTTGGCGTTGGCGTTGTCACGCAAGGCGAATCGCCCGGTCAAATTGGTGATGAGCCGCGACGAGGTCTTTAAGGCGACAGGCCCGACGTGCTCGACGTCTACCGATATCAAAATTGGTGCAAAGAAAGACGGCACTATTACTGCAGCCACTGCTGTGTTGCGTTATCAGAACGGTGCCTTCCCCGCTACTTGGGGTTTGGTCGGGGCCATGACCGCTTATGCCTGTTACGACCTGAAGAACGTTAAGACAACGGGGCATGATGTGTTGGTTAACCGGCCTAAGGTGGCGGCTTATCGCGCGCCTAGTGCGCCTATGGCAGCCTTCGCGGTAGAGAGCACGATGGATCTGGTGGCGGAAAAAATTCGCATGAGCCCCCTAAACTTCCGCATTAAAAATGCGGCGAAGGAGGGCACTCAGTCATCTTATGGACCCGTTTATGGTCCTATCGGAATCGGCCCTACGCTCGACGCCGTGAAAAAGCACCCACATATGCGCGCCAAGCTT
>JBLHRT010000069.1:0-11182 GCA_047626255.1 Candidatus Azotimanducaceae bacterium | reverse complement strand
TAACGATACTGACGCGCGGGAATTCCAGAAGACTGCGTCGATCATGAAGCTGGTCATTGATGGCTATGTCGGCGCCGGTACCATTACCCTGGGCGGTTATGATTACCACACCGGCGATCGCCGCACCGGCGAAGAACGCGATTTGCGTGCCGGTCGGTGTATTGGTGCTTGTCTGCAATATGCTGCATTGATGGGTAAGCCCTTGATGGTCTATGTGTGCAGTGACGGCTCGGTATTCAGCAATGGCATGATTGACCCCATGGTGGGTAAGGGCGTCTGGACCGGTGACAACCAGCAAACGGCTGCGTCGTTTTTCTTAGTCCATAATCCAGCGGGACGTCCTGCCTTGTACCAGTCGCCGAACACCGATACCTTCATGCACCAGCAACTAGGCTGGATGCGTGGCAGTGGTGATGTAGAAACGATATCCAGTCCGGCGGCTAATAATGTCAACGGCTTGGTTGATCTTGTGGTGCTCAATTATATGGCATTGCATGGTGAGCAGGGGCTCTATCAAGGGCAGTTCCCCGTTAACGGCTTAGGTCGTGATCTTGATCGCTGGATCGCATTCGAGGGGATCGTCAATGGCACACTCTAACCACAAGCGAACTGACAAACATACCGTCAGGGAGATTGTTGTTGTACTGGCCTTAGCGGTGTTGTTGGGAGCTATTATCAGCCCGGCGCGGGCAGACTGGTATCACGATGAACAGGCCATTATGGGTACGTCTGTGAGCATGACCTTCTGGGCTGATGATGAGGCAACAGCGGAGCTGGCGATAGATCTGGTGATGAGTGAGATGCGCCGCATCGACGCGAGCCTGAGTACCTATGACCCTGATAGTCTGGTGTCGAAGGTTAATCGTGAGGCAGCCACAAGCGAGGTAGATATTACGCCAGAGTTGACGACGATATTAGACAAGTCGTTGTATTACAGCGCCCTGAGTCAGGGTGCCTTTGACATCAGTTATGCCAGCGTCGGTAAACACTATGATTATCGTCTCAAGGTGCAGCCGGCACTTGGATTGCGGCAACAGTTACTGCCGGCCATTGATTACCATCATATTCACCTCAATGCGCTAACTTATCAGGTCGCCTTCGAGCACCCGCAATTGCAAATTGGTCTGGGTGGTATCGCCAAGGGCTATGCTGTTGACCGTGGCATCGCCTTGTTGACCGAGCTCGGTATCACGTCAGCCAGTATCAGCGCTGGTGGTGACAGTCGGGTACTCGGCGATAAGCGTGGCAAGCCCTGGCTGGTGGGCATCAGGAATCCACGGGGGCAGTCGCAAGAGTCCGTGGCTATTGTTGTGCCACTGAGCGACACGGCCATTTCAACGTCAGGCGATTATGAGCGTTTCTTCTTTGATGAACAGACTCATGAGCGCATTCATCACATTCTCAACCCGAAAACGGGTGTCTCAAGCAGCGGTATTGCGAGTGTCAGTATCATCGGTCCTCATGGCTTCGACACGGATCCCTTGTCGACCACTGTTTTTGTACTTGGAGTGGAGCGAGGTCTGGCGCTCATTAATAACCTTGCAGGCTTCGATGGCGTGATTATCGACTCAGCAGGGTTGGTTCATTACAGCGAGGGACTCGAGCCTCCCATGAGTCACGTCGATATCACCGCGCGTTGAACCTGCACTGCGGCACATTAGTCGGGATATCATCAGGTCTGTAGCGATCGAATATTACTTGATGGGGATTGCTGAAAAGGGCGTTAAAATTACCTATGCTCTGGTACCTCTCGGCTAGGACGAAATCATGGATGAATCAGATCTTGTCATAGAGCACCAGGCGGACAACATCAGCCTTCGCCTGGATGAGCTTGCAAGACATCGACCCGTGGCTGACGCGGTGCTGGGCGGCATTGATGGGTGCGTGACCACCTTTGCTATTGTGTCGGGGTCGGTCGGTGCCGGCTTGCCGGGATCTGTTGCCTTGATATTGGGTATTGCCAACCTTATCGCAGATGGCTTTAGCATGGCGGTGAGTAATTTTGAGGCCGTCAAAGCCAATGTCGACTATCACGATCATCTAGAACAGATGGAGCGACGGCATATTGATCTGGTACCTGCCGGTGAGACGGAGGAGATTCGGCAGATATTTGCGCGTAAAGGATTCGACGGCGAGGTTTTGCAAAAAATTGTCGAGACGATTACTGATGATCGTGATCTCTGGGTTAACACCATGCTCCAGGAAGAGCATGGCATGGCCCGGTTTTCGGGTACGCCGATACGCTCTGCCCTGACGACATTTTCGAGTTTCCTGATGGCAGGTGCTATTCCATTGGTGCCGTTCTTCCTCACACTCGAGTTGAGAACGCAGTTTTTCGCCAGCGCCCTGCTGGCGGCGGTCGTGTTTTTCTGTATTGGTATGGCCAAGAGCCTGGTGACCAACAAGCCATTGTTACGCGCGGGCTTTGCGACACTGTTTACCGGTTGTGCGGCCGCGGGTCTGGCGTTCTTAACGGGCTACTTGCTGCGGGAAGCGTTTGGTATCAGTTAATTTTTACGGTGTTGTGTGCCCCGCTCAAAGTCTAATTGTGCTGTAGAAAACTGTCTGTAACGATCAAACATTACTTGATGGGGATTGCTGAAAAGGGCGCTGAAATTACCTATAAGCGGCGGGCATATAAGTTTTCCTCGAAGATGGTCACAATGTAATTCAAGGGAAGTGATTAATGAAATCGACCATGCCATACTGCTCGTCTCACTGTTCATATCATGTTTCCCAATGCGCCTTACTTCGTTGATCCTGGCCTGTTTGGTAGTCCCTGCCACTTTGCACGCAGAGACTATACCGGCGGCCAACTTTGCCGCCCTGCCCACGGCCGCCAGCCTGGCCTTGTCACCAGACGGCAAACACATGGTCGCGCTGCGAGCCCGCGGCGATACATACCATGTTGTGGTAACCAATTTGAGCACCATGCAGTCAAGATTGCTGATGGCAGCTGACCCGAAAAAATTTACCTATGAAAGCTGCCGCTTTGCAAATAACAGCCGGATCATCTGCACTACCCTGACCTATGCAACTATTAAGTCAGACACACTTAGCACGGGGCGCTACTACAAGGATGGCCGAACCATTTTCACAAATCTGTTGGCGGTGGATATTGATGGCGGCAACGTCCTGCAACTGGTGCCCCAAACAAAAGTTCACAGAAGCGGCCGGCTCATAGAGTGGAATTCCGAGAACCAAAGTGACATCATTAACTGGCTACCGGAGGACAAAAATCATATTTTAATGCAGATTGCCCGCGAAGACAGGCTCCATCCTTCCGTCTACAAGCTCAATATCAACAACAACAACATGCAGCGGGTGCTGGGATTCAAGTCTTATATCGACAGCTGGCGGGCCAACAACGAGGGTAGAGTCATCGCTGCCGCAGGCTTCGATGGCAAGGTGCTGAAGGCCTATCGGGTCAGTGGCAACAAGACCACAGAAATTGACATTGCCTATCTCGGCGGTACGAACCCACCCATACCCCTGGCCATCGCCGCTGACGGCAAAAGCCTGTGGGTATCAGCCAACAACGGCGCCAATACCATGGGTCTGCATCGCATTGACCTGATGACCGGCAGCCTTATAGAAACCCTATATAGCAACGCCACCTATGATGTGAAAAATCTCGTTCTTAACCCAAGGTCACGGCAACCGGCGTTTACCACCTACTATGCAGACACCCTGAGATACCAATGGTTTGACGCGGATTTGCAAAAGGGCTTTGAAGAAGTGGTGCAGCGCCTGCCCGGATCACCGTCTCATGTTGCCATTGTTAGTACCGACAAGTTACAACACAAAATTATCCTTCAGGCGCAGGGCAATGGCACCTTACCCACCAGTTACCTGTTTGACCGCCAGGCGCGAACCCTAGCCAAACTGTTTGAGGACTATGCCCATGTAGGCACCATCGAATCCGTAACCAGTGTCGTTTATGCCGCGCGGGACGGTCGGCAAATCCCCGCTTACCTGTCGCTACCTGCGGCGGTGGGCAAGGGCCCCTTTGCCACCATTATTTTCCCCCACGGTGGCCCCTTTCAACGCGACACTGACGCCTTCAGTTACTGGGTGCAGTTTTTCCATAGCCGCGGCTACGCCGTGTTGCAACCGAACTTTCGTGGCTCCAGTGGCTATGGTGATGAGTTCCAGACAGCGGGCTACCAACAATGGGGCCTGGCCACGCAGGATGATGTGATTGACGGCCTCGACTGGATGATTGCCCAGGGCTACACGGACCCGCAACGCACCTGTATTGTCGGTGCCAGCTATGGGGGTTATGTGGCGAATGTGGCAGCTTACAAAACACCAGAGCGGTTTCGTTGCGCTGTCAGCTTTGCCGGGGTAGCCAACCTTGATGATCAGGCTGACCGCTGGAGTTTGCTATACATGGGCGGGTCTGCCATTGAGCGCCTGCAAAAGGGGCGCCGGCGAGATGCCAACTCACCCATCATGCACATCGAAAAAATCACCCTGCCCATGCTGGTTGTCCATGGTGACATTGATCGCAGGGTGATGGTTGAGCAATCCAGGGAATTTGTGGCCGCCCTGCAAGGCGCGGGTAAACAAGTGACTTACATTGAGCAGGCCAACGGCAATCACCACTTGAGCCTGCAAGGTCATCGAACCGAGTTTTTTGAGGCCATGGATGAATTCCTCGCGACCTATTTGCAGCCGCTACAAGCACAGGCTGTTCGTGGAGCGGGTTCCGACCGCTGACCACCTTCCTCAGCCAGGCCTCAAGGCTTCAGGCGCAGATAATTAAAGGCAATATATTGATAGGTCAAGAGATAAGTCGGCCAGCAGTTACTCGCACATTTGCCTCGACACTACTTTAGAGCGGTATCATTCTGACTTCTGTCATTTTTTATTCATATTTGTCATTCCACTATTGTACGGAAACCTGAGAAAGGGTTAGTTTCCCAAGAACCGATGCGGAATAGATCGGTAACATCGACTATTAAGATTAAGGAGGAATCATGAGAGAGCTTTCGCAATCTGAAATTCGGCAAGTCAGTGGTGCCTGGGGTGTACCCGGCGCAGGCTTAGGTGCTTTAACAGGTGGCGCAGGATATCTTGGAAACGCCGCGACCAGTGGTCAATTCAGCTGGGGGGGCTTAGGGCAAAGTATCGCGATTGGCGCTTTGCTTGGCGGAATAGGTGGACCGGTAGGTGCGGTACGGGCTTACTTCATGCCTAGAGCGGCGTTTGGCGCTGGTGCACTCACTGGCTCTTGGTAGCTAAGGGGCGAGGGTCACCTCGCCTCTTAATTTCAATGAATTTTAAGCTTACGCTACGCTCAACACTGACTCTAGAGGCGAGCCTCATCGGGATGATGATGATCATCTGTATGATTGCGCCAGAATCGCTTGCATATTTGTCTCTGCCCATCGGTACCTTAACGGTAGCTCTGCTCCTTCACGTACCGCTCATTCCTTTGCGCGGCGCGAATTTCGTAATCTGGGATGCGGACCCAAATAGCTGGGAGAAGATCTATTGGTTTATCAGCATATTTATTTCAGCTGGTTTTGGTGCCGCCATAGGCTCATTTGTGACTTAACTCAGCATCATCAAGAGTCATCGTGTGACTGAGCCTGGCCTTTACCGCACTGAAGCCATTAGCCAGGTAGCTGAACGTTCTGTCGGTCGGGTATCTGTCTCCCAACCTGTTTCGCTCGTCACCCTGACAGGATTGGCACTATCTATCACGATAGTGATTTCGGTGTTCCTATCACTGGGTGAATATGCAAGAAAGGTTACTGTCAAAGGTTTCATAAGAACCGACAGTGGTATTGCCGAAGTAGTCGTACAAAACATTGGTATTGTCGAAAAGGTTCTTGCAAATGATGGCGAATCCGTTGAAAAGGGCCAACCGCTACTTCAAATCTCCTCTCCTTATACACTGACTACAGGTAAGGATAGCGCTGCAGAAATTCTCGCCGAGTTGTCTCACCGAAAGCGCCAAGTAATCAATAGTATTGACCGTGTTCAAATTCGCTTTGAGCTTGATGATAGATGGCAATCTGGCAATTTAAAAAACCTGAAAAAAGAGCAACAACAGATTGAGGAACTTCATAGCCTTCAAAAAACCAGAACAGAGATTACCGCTAACTTACTTGAGGCACACCGAAACCTGAGGTCTGGGGTTTTTGTTTCAGAAACAGAAATTCAACGGGCAGAGGGTGAGTCGCTGAATGAAAAAAAAGCACTAGCCCAGATAAGTTTGATGGTAACCAATACGCGAGCAGAAATTTGGAACGCAGAACATCAAAAATCCCTTTTACCATTGGCTTTACAAGATCGACTCGCCGAATACGACGCCATAATATCTGAGTTGAATCAGCAAATAACAAATATTCAAGGTCGTACTGCACACCTTGTAAAAGCACCTATCGGCGGTCGGATTACGGCTAGCTATATCAAAGCCGGCGCATCGGTGACGCCCCAAGAAAGGGTTTTCTCCATTGTTCCATACGATTCAGGTCTGTACGCATGGTTGTTGATACCGAGCCGCGCAGCAGGGTTTGCGAAAGAAGGACAAACTGTTCGCCTGATGTATGACAGCTTCCCCTATCAGCAATTTGGGACGCAAGCGGGAACAATTATATCGATTTCAGATGTCGCCGTTGGCCAGGACGATGTCCCAGGACCCCTGACTGTATCCGAACCAGTTTTCCTGGCTAAGGTACGACTTGGAAAAGAAACCATTGCGGCCTTCGGCCAAGAGAAGCCACTACAGGTCGACATGCAACTTTCGGCTGACATTATTCTCGCCAAGCGCTCCATCCTCGAATGGCTATTGGAACCAATCCTAACGTTACGAGGTCGTACAGGATGAATTTGTGCTGAACCTATCCGGGCGTCGGCGGTTGCCGAATATCCTCCAGGCCGAGGCTGCCGAATGCGGTCTGGCTTGTATCGCTATGATAGCCAGTTATCACGGGTATGAGTGTGACCTATTCTCTTTAAGAAGAAGGTTCGGCTCCTCCGCACGCGGCACTAATCTGCAGTCCATCATGGAGTTGGCGGACTCTCTTGAATTGTCTTCAAGGGCATTGCGAGTCGACTTAGACGAACTTGGAAAATTATCGCTCCCTGCCATATTACACTGGAATTTCAATCATTTTGTAGTTTTGAAATCTATACGGGGCAGGACCGTGACCGTACATGACCCGGCAGTAGGCGTCAGACGATATACTCTGACTGAGCTTTCTATGAAATTTACCGGCGTCGCCCTCGAACTCATTCCGAGAAGCTCATTTCTGCCTGGTAGTGACCGAACAGAGCTTAAAATATGGCACTTTTGGAAAGGCGCAAAGGGTCTTTATCCTTCACTGGTTCAAATTCTCTGCCTGTCATTGCTAGTTCAGGTCTTCGCCTTAGCGATGCCGTTCTATATGCAACTGGTCGTCGATGAGGTCATGATCAAGTACGACCAGGACTTACTTGTTGTTCTGGGTCTCGGTTTCGCCGGACTCATATTTCTATCTGTAATGACTAAAGCTGTACGGGGGTATTCTCTTGTCTATCTGACAAACCAACTGAGTTTTAACATGGGCAATAGCGTCATGCATCACCTGTTAAGGCTGCCAATGGAATATTTTAATAAGCGCCACATGGGTGATGTGATCTCTCGATTCCAATCTATCAATCCAATCCAAGATTTCATCTCCAGCGGCAGTATTGCAATTGTGATTGACGGTCTGCTGGCAACCACAACGTTGGTTATGATGTTTTTTTATTCTCCTCTGCTGACGCTAGTCGTACTAGTGTCCGTTTTGGTCTACGGTCTGTTTCGTGTTTTACAGTTCAGACCACTGCGTGATAGTCAACTTGAGAACATTGGCGCTAATGCCAAACTTGACAGTCTTTTTATAGAGTCCATATCTTCGTTGCAAGGCATCAAAATGGCGGGACGTGAAATGCAGCGGGAAAATATTTGGCGTCATCAGTTCGTCGACACTATAGACACGAGTGCCAAGATCGGCCGTCTCACAGTCACCTATGAAACAGTTAACAATTTCGTTAGAGGCGCAGAGCATGTGCTCGTAATTTTCCTTGCGGCCAACCACGTGCTCGAAGGGGCGCTGTCTATTGGAATGGTTTATGCGTTCATGTCATTTCGCACCAGCTTTACAGATGCCGTGACCTCAGTTATTAACGAAGTCATGCAATTCAAGATGGTTGGATTACACCTGGAAAGGCTCGCAGACATCACTAATTCTGCGGCCGAAACTGGCCTCATTGAATCAGGCATGTTTACTGTGCCTATTCACGGCCAACTTATTTTGCAACATGTCTCATTTCATTACCCCGGCACAAAAACTGCTGTTCTGAGTGATTTAAGTTTAGAAGTTCCACAAGCAAACTTTGTTGCATTATATGGGCCTTCCGGTGTCGGAAAATCGACCTTGCTGAGGGTTATGATGGGTCTCATCGAACCCACCGCTGGTAAAATGATGGTAGACAATCAGGAGCTATCGAAAATTGGCATGCGAAGTTATCGCTCATCAATAGCTGCGGTCACTCAGGAGGACATACTATTTTCGGGTTCGATCCAAGATAACATCACCTTCTTCGATCTGGCACCGGACCCTGCACTAATGACTTGGGCCGCTCAAAAAGCAGAGATTCACCTTGAAATAACTCAGATGGTCATGGGCTACGAAAGTCAGGTTGGACAAATGGGCATGACCATGTCCCAAGGACAAAGACAAAGAATCATTATAGCTAGGGCGTTATATAGGCAGCCTAAAATTCTTTTTCTTGATGAGGGAACCGCACACATAGACAAATTATGTGCGTTGAAAATCATGACTAATATTCGCGAAATGAACCTTACTTGCGTTTACGTTTCTCACGATACCGACTTGCTTGAATTTTCCGATAGGGTCATACATTGGAGCGGGCAAGGTAGTATCAGCGTTAGTCAGCATTCGATGGAGGCGTAACACGATGATTGTTAGCTTGTGTTTCATGGATGATTCCTATGCTCACATTTAGCAGGCATGAGGAAGTTTTGAAACTAGCAAAAATCATAGAGCTTACACTTGGCGAATCACCCGGTGAGTCTATGAAGCTCTCGTGGGCCTGGTATAAGCGAAAAATGGCAGTGATAGATTACTGGAAGTCCTCAGTAACCGATCCTATAGAAAAATCATTGCAAAAGGCTGACCTTTTCCAAATGAAAGACGAAGAATTACTGCAGAATTTTGCCAGCTACCACAATGGCGGAATTGTCCTGCTTACCATCCACCTCGGAGACTATTTGCACATGTTGTTGAGGTTGGTGCGTGATATGAAACCCAGAAACATTGTCACAATTAGAAGGCATTGGACTGTGGAAGATAAAATACGTTTTGGTAAAGCAGAACATTTTGGGCACAAGATAATCCCCTTAATCAACGATGCGCAGTCAGCCAGAACTATTGTGAAGGAATTGCGCAAAGGGGCGCTCGCTATATTGCTATTTGATTTGCCAGAACGGTGGGGGAGTAGTGCACCCGTGCGGATATTTAGTCAGGATTTCTCCTGGGTCAAGGGGCCTATCGAGCTCGCGTTGCTGGGCAAAGCGAGCCTCATTCCGGTTTTTACGTTTCAACAGAACGAGCAGTGGTACTGTGATTTGCATGCTGTGAGAAGCTACGAAGCAGTAGGACATTTTGATCAGGATTACTGCAGGTCTGAACTTCAACAATGTGCAGAGATCGCTCAATATTATATTAGAAACAATGTGACCCAATGGGAAAACTGGCATCTTGTGCCAGAAATGTTTGCTGCCAATAGCCATGTCAGAACTAATTTTCCGACGTTGGATTCTTCACCTGACGAATACAAGGATAGACACTGAAGGAAGAGTGTGAAGAAAAGCGGGGACATCGATTCCGTAGTGAATTACCTATACATCGAAATAAGTCCTGCCATCGATGCGACCGTAGTCGACGCCCATGGTTTTCTGTGCTGCTGTCATCTCAGCGGTGGTCAGGGAAGTCTTCATGTTCTCGGCGATCGAAAGCAGCATCAGATTGATGATCTCCGGGGTGTCATTCATCGAAGGTTTATAGCGTGTGCCTTTGGGTCTTGGAATGTCGACTTCAGTGGGATCGACGTTGTCACTGAACCGCATGAGGCCGAGTGCATGGGTTTGCGTTTTTGGAGTAAAAAGTGTTGGCATTCCGTGCAGATAGACAACATTCCCGCCGAGGGATTCGCCGTGATCATTTGCGTAAAATAACGCGGCTTAAAATTCATCTGTACTTTGTCGAAGCAGGTTAATGGTCTCGCCCAGAAACGCATCTTAGTTTGTGCCACGAGCTTAATGTGCGGTTTAACGCAAGGAACAATATTGCTGATTGTAGCGTGCCCGTTGAACATATATCGAGCGGGATCCGTTGTTTTTTGACGGCCTCAATATCGACTAAGATTCTGATATAGCATAGGAGCAAGCGTTCAGTTTTGTAGGCTCGCTACCTGGGTGAGACGAAAGATTGCTCATTCGATCGAATTATGCCGGTCATCTCACTGCAACAGAAGATGTTGTCTTTGTCGGCTCAGTGTCATCGGATGTTCGCCTTGGCATGCACGCGCTTGACGCAACCGCGGGTGAAATTAATTGGGTGTTTCCAAGATCCCTGTATGAACTCAACGGTGAATTATTACCGTCACTGCTCGCATCTGCCTCGGCAATCGTTGGCCCAAGGCTCTACTGGGGATCAGGACATAACGGTCTGATCACGCCACCCATCGGACAGGAGGCGGGTCCCGGCGCTGTGCCGGTTTCTGGTGAGGGAAGCATCTTTTTTGCTCTCGAGCTATGCCCAGAAGATACCAAGGTAGTCGCTGACTTTGAACGTTGTGTACCCGTGCTCTGAGTCGAAAAGCACATAGCGAGGAGAGGCCGGTGGTCATCGCGCTGATGCTGCAGTTATAGCGGAACAGGCATTTCGGTTTCTGCCAGCGAACGATACAGACGAATTGGATTCGTCAAACTAATGTCACCATTCTGGAAAGAACATCACGGGAAGGCTCATAGCTATCTATTCATTTTTTTGTCTGCACTCTTATTGTTGCCACCGCTTCAATGGGTGCGACAGAAGTTGATGTGTTTGTTGACCTGCAAGCCACGGGGTATGGCAACGGTTCATTCTGGAAGAACGCTTATACAGACCTGCAGACGGCG
>JBLHRT010000068.1:0-11237 GCA_047626255.1 Candidatus Azotimanducaceae bacterium | reverse complement strand
CAACGGCGCCCAGTAACCCGAATGGCGAGGGAGGAAAGGTGTCGGTAAATAAAGGCAGGCTGGTGGTATCGGGCGCGCGGCCATCCAAAAAACGGATCCAGCCAGCGGTCTTTGCGTCGCCTGCAGCCCCGGCAACTGCAAAGTCTGGGTGAAGGCGAATATCGAGCCTGTCGCCAATGGGTAAGCCGATGCCTTGAGCGTCGCCGGTGCGCTGAATGCAGGCCTCGGGCGGTGGTATAGGGGGTGGCAATACGGTGAGCATGAAATCGATACCGGCAGATATAGCCAGATCGCCAAAAGTACCTAACACCTCAAGCCGAGGCTTGCCGTCCTGGCTCAGTCTGGCACGCGCCGAGCTTAGTGTGCGGCCTGTGCGAATGATCTCGACGAAGACCTCGAAAGGCGCGCCAGGAATGCCGGGACGTAAATAATGTGTGGTCAAGGTGACAGGATCAGGGTGGGGCATCACTTGCTTGAGTGCGGCGATGACGCACGACAGCAGATAGCCGCCATTTGGATTGTCGCCGATGTTCCAGGCAGGATCGATGGTCCCCGTCCAGAGATTGTGAGTGGTTTGTGTGACTTGAGTATCGAAATCGAATTGATGCACTGAAAAATTCCATTGAGAGTTACTGATAGAATAGAGCATGTTTGCTATCTGCGGCAAACGATCAAAAAATATCCACGCTGCTGGTTGGCCCCATGCTGTTTAACACGGTGATTCATATTGGGTCGCTATGCGATCCCAAAAGTTTCACTGTTCAGGCTACCCCTATTTATTCGATGGTGGAGCTCGCGGCGTAGGCCTGCGCTTGCTGTAAAAGCCGCAGTACATTGCCGCTCCATATCTTCGCTAGGTCATCTTTGGTATAGCCTTCCTTCAATAAGCGCTCGGTGATTTTTGGGAATTCGCTGATGTCATACATACCCTCGACACCACCGCCACCGTCCCAGTCAGCACCAACACCCACATGTTCTGGGCCGATCAGCTTCAGCACGTGCAGGAAGTGCTCCATATAATCTTCAAAGCTGGCTAGGGCAGCAGGATGCTGAATATCAATAGCGCGGCGCTGGTCCATAAATGCTTTCGACTGGGCTGGCGTTAACGTGCCGGCCGCCTTTTTCGCCGCCCGCATATCGGCAATGGCTTTACTGCGCCCGGGGTTATCAGGCAGTTTCTTCAGATAAGATCCGTAGGCATTCATGTGGATCACGCCCCCCGACTCTGCCAGCTTGATTAAGATCGCGTCGCTGACGTTACGTGGATGATCAAAGATAACTTCTGCGCCGGTATGCGACAGAATGATGGGCGTCTTCGACAGCTCAATCATTTGCATAACCGCCTGGTCATGGGCGTGAGAGCCATCCAGGATCATGCCCAGTCGATTAGCCTCGCCGACTAACTCGCGTCCCAGTGGCGAAAGACCTTGCCATTGTTGGCCATCAGGATCTGTCGAGCTGTCGGCAAACTGGTTGTTGCTGAAATGTACGGGGCCGACCATGCGTACCCCCAAATCAAAAAACGTTTTTAGTAGTGAGATATCCTCACCCAGAGGGTATGAGTTCTCGATGCTCATGTAGACGATGCGCTTACCTGCGTCAGTGATGCGCGCGGCATCTTCTGGCGCTAAGGCGAGTTCAAATGTCTCAGGATGCGCAGCAGTCATCTTGTGGATAGCCAGGGCGCGTAGCAGGGCTGTATCTCGGCTAGCCTGGTAGTCCTCGGCGGTAAGTAAGCCCTGGGTAGAGAAAATCACCCAGAAACCACCGTCGAGGCCGCCGTCTTGCATTCTTGGATAGTCAACCTGGGAATAGTCGAGGCGTGGATCGTGGCGAGCCATGATATCGAAACCGGGTTTGACTAGCTGCGCTGGTGTATCCAGATGCGTATCCATAACGATCAATGATTCGTGCATCTTGCGCGCTACATCACTGTCGTTAGCGTGGCTAATGAGAGGTAATGTCAGTGATGCTGTTAGTGTTAGCAGTGTAGATTGAAGAAGACTCCAACGTCTGTTGTTCATCATTGCACGGATTTCCTAATCATGACTTGATGGGCTGAGTATGCCGATAAAAGTTCTAGAGTAACAGAGGACCTGTGCATTTCGCCGCGGACAGTCGTTGCGCCTCTAGGTCATTGTTCTTGCTGAGGATGCCGATGTCGGTAACGGTAGCAATAACGATGGTAATAATCTGATGGGCCTTGCCCGTGTGGGAGGTGACGTCTAGGGCGGGTCATCATGTGTGAGCCAAGTGACCTGCCAAGGCGTTCAAGGTGAGGGTAGGCGATGGACGCCTTGGCAGGTTCGTATACTTGAAGGTCTGACTTTCTTGACCCTTGTGGGGTCGTTCTCCGAGTCGTTGCCTTGTGGGCGCGATGTGTCGTTCTAGATTCGGGAAAGCTGCAATCTCACGAAACACACTATAGCGGTGAGCGCTGAGAAAATGATGCCAAATTCGCCTTCAATTTCACGTCATTTTAGATACATGTGTCATAAAATGGCTATTTGGTGAATAATAATAGCGACTAGGTGAATTTGAGTGGCCTGAAATGCTGGATTTGGATCGAATCGACCGAAAAATTCTGGAACAGTTACAGAACAATGCGCGCATCACTAATCTGGAATTAGCTGACAAGGTTGGCTTGTCGCCAACGCCTTGCCTGCGCCGGGTTAAGCGACTCGAAGAAAGCGGCGTCATTGACCGCCACGTAACATTGCTGAATGCCGACGCGCTGGGTCTAGGTCTTACGGCCTATGTGGGCATCTCTATGGACCGGCATACACCTGATCGCTTTGAAGCCTTCGAGTTGGCTATTGAAGTCCTACCAGAAGTGCTCGAATGTTCAATTGTGACGGGTCAGGATGCGGATTTCTTGCTCAAAGTGGTGGTGCGCGATATGAAGCACTACGAGCAATTTTTGCTCGGTCGGCTGGCCAAGCTAACCGGCGTCACTGGTGTTCACACCAGCTTTGTGCTGCGCAAGCTGGTGTCGAAGACGCAGTTACCGATCGACTGAGTTGGGGCGCTATTTCCGGACCAACAAATAGATGCCAGCAACGAAGCTGACCGCGCCGCCTATATACAGCATCATGATCTTGTCGGTGTCTGCGCCTGTGACAGCCCTTGATAGTTGCGAGCCGAGTGAATCTGACATCTGATAGGCCCAGTACTCAAGACCGATGCCAACGACGGCGAGGGTTAGACCGAGCAGTTTAACGGTGTTATTGGGTGCTGACATGGGTGTAACAACCTTTGCAGATAGGCGACAGATTCGCGGTGCAGGAGGTATAACAGGTCGCGTTGTTCGGTGTCCACCCAAAAACCTTAAACGTTTGTAGCGCCTATCATTTGCCTGCTATTGGTCGCCTATTGGTCGGCTATTTATCGGGGGCTGATGACCACGCGTCCCAGGTGGGTTGTCTGCCGGGATAGGCCACCGCGTTGAACCACCATTCCTTTTTGAGCCAGGCCTCTACGTCAACCCATAGCTGCTTATCAAGTGCCGCTGTATGGCTTTGCCTAATCCAGAGGAAAACGCTAGCATCGTAGGTGGCCTTCTTTGATGGATAGATGTAGATGCAACCAAGGCACGTTGCTTCATCCGGGCTCATCACGGTATACGCGAATGAGCTTCTGTTTTGAAATTCCTTTTGATGCCAGCCGAGGTCAATAAGGTCTTGCTCCAGTGTGAGATCAGCCGTGGGCCACGTATCACTTGAATCAAAAACCCCTTTAAGATGCCCAACGCAACTCATGACGGCATCGTAATCTTTCACGACATCATTGATCGTCAGGGCTCGAATGCTAAAGTTTGTCGTTTCAAAGCCAACAGGTATCTTTTCTGATTCGGGAGCGAAAAGCGTCATGATTACTCGTTGTTATCAGGGTGTGAAAAAAGTTTAGGCGGCGCGCGTATTTCAATCAATACGTTAAGGCTCGTATATGTTGAAAAATGTCGAAAAAATTTCGAGCAACCCGTTCTTGCACATGATATTCCCTACGAAGTTGGATATCTGTGAAAGTGCCTATTAAAAGAGCTAGTATCAAAGCGTTGATGCGAGAGAGTTAGTGCTAGGGTGTTGCTCCCAACGTGCATCATGGCTTCGGGTTAGCGAGTGTCGCTGACGAGAATAGCTGGTCGCGCATCAAGGTCGATAAGCGTGCGTGCTCACGGGGCAACGAATATCGCAGAATAGTGCTCCACTTTGGGAAAGGGATCATAGAAATGGTGCAGTAGTTTTCGCCATTGCTGATATTGCTCAGAGCCGCGAAATCCTACTGTGTGATGCTCAAGGGTCTCCCAGTTCACCAGCAACAAATACCTACTCGTACTCTCCAGACAACGCTGTAGTTGATGCGATACGTAGCCCGGCATGCTGGCAATAATCTGTTGAGCCTTGCCGAACGCCGCTTCGAATTCTGCTTCCTGCCCCGATTTTACATCAAGCACTGCTACTTCTAGTATCACATGACGCTCCTGTGCGTTGTTGAGTATTGCTTATGGCGTCCAGGCATAGAGTTTAACGTCACAAGCGCTGCCGGGTGTGAGATTCGGGAACTCTACGTGGTTGCGCATGAGTCCCTCGTATTCAAACCCACACTTTTCCATGACATGGGCGGAGTTGCGGTGTTGATAGTGGCAATAAGCGTACAGCCGTTGAAATTGTGCTGATCGCGCTACATCAACGATTGCGCGCAATGTTTCAGTGGCGTATCCCTTGCCCCATTGATTCTTACTGAGAATATAGCCCGTGGTTGCTCGAAACTGAGTTTCCGCTTCAAGACCGGTACTGCCCATCAGTACGCCTGAATCTTTCTCAATGATGAGATAGGGCCCGCATTGACTCTGCGCCCACAGGTCAACGCCGAATTGGACAAACTGGGTCGAGTGCGCCAGTTCTGTATGTCGAGGCCACGACATATACGTAACCGCTTCTGCATCGCATGCGTAGATGTTGAATACGTCCAGCGCATCACTGAGTTCAGGCTTTCTAAGCATGAGCCGAGGCGTCTCGATTTTTTCAGGTATAGGTTGGTGCATTGGATACCAAGGTTGCGTGTGCTTCGGGTGACCTAATAGAGTTTCGGGATCACTCGAGCTGTTCGTTGTCGGTAGAGGACGTACTCCGGCCCTAGTGTCGCAGCCAAGCCCTTTTCTTCAAAGTATATGCCAAACAGTATGTAGGCTGTCATGCCTAGCGAAAAGACGAGGTGGCTCACACTCATTGTTGGCACTGCCCAGAATGCAATGAGCAAGCCAAGCATCATGGGGTGACGAATCCAGCGGTAGAAAAGGCGTTCAGTAAATCCCACGGAGGTGTAGGTCTTCTTGATGAAATGCAGCCATGTCTGGCGCAGGCCAAACAAATCAAAGTGATCGGTGAGGAACGTCGAAATAAGTACAAGAGCCCAGCCTAGCCCAAATGCTGCCCATAACGCATAGGTTAGCGTGGTATTTTCAACCTGCCATATAACGCCTTCAATGGGCTGCCAGGCATACATCAGCAGTGCAAGCACCACGGTGGAGGCGAGAACATAAGTGCTACGTTCTGTATGGTGCGGAATGACATGGGCTATAGCTTCTTTGAACCAGCCCCGGGCCATAACGGTGTGTTGAACGCCCCATAACAGCAACAGCACAATGTTGATTAACAAGGCCATCCCGGGATTCATGATTTCTTGTGTGCTGCCGACTGATGAAAGGGTTTTCGGCACAAGAATCTCGGCGTTGAACGCGATGAGATAGAGAAAAACACCAAAAAATAGCAGATAGCTTATTAATCCGTACAGCATGACGATTGTTCGCATAGCTCAGCTCCCTTCATGCATTTTCTTGTTATTACTCGCACTGCTAACTTCAGGAGCACGTTCTGCGTTATTGCACGTGTTGTTATACCCCTAAAATTAGTCATTAGGCATGTTTATTTAAGTTAGGTCCTTGTTGGGCGTATGCGTGCGCTGATGAGTTTTTGCTATTGGACTGAGATTATGGGACTTGCCGGCGGAAGCGGCTGGCAAGGGCTAGGTCGGCGCACTGCTGCTGAGCACCGTGATCTGCTGACGACCAACACACAGAGACTGACTCTCGGCTCGAGGAAAACAGTCTCTTGAGAGCCGTGAAGCTGGCACGCGTTAGTTGCTGGTCATCGATATGACTAATGGTATCGCCTACCTGCAATCCGATGAATATGCCTGATGACCCCGGGGCGATAGATTTCACGACAGCGCCAAGCCGATGAAATCTGACTAACAGTCCGCTTCTGTCGGCGGCGATGGGCGCAGTGTATTGCTGGTTTGGCGTGATGAACATCCGTTCACCAGGGTAGTCAAAAATCAAGTTGAAACGACTTAGGACCTCACTACCAATGAAACCGTTACTATCATCATCGATATCACCACCCGCGACAGCGTAGCTGACGGGGACGGAATACAACGTCGACTCACCTAGGGACAAGAACTGAGATAACCCCACCTGATTCGTGACTGCGCCGGAAATACCCTGGCTGACTAAGACAAAGAACTCTGCAGGCTCGTCTATCTCAGCGTGGCTATCTGGCGTCAGGGACACCGGTCCCCTGTAACCTGTATCAATCAGCAACTTCACTGTGGTGACGTGTTCGGGTTGGGTGCTGATTTGGGTCGTCAGGTAGGGCATCCCGTAGGCGATTTGCACGGGTAACTCCTGCCACGCGTCGCCTGAGGCATCGAGCCTACTCTGGAGCAAATCGGGTTCGGAGAAGCTCAATTGCTGTTGTTCATAGTTGATCTCGACCAGCATTCGTTCAAAGAATGGTGCGCCGATAACGCCATCAAAGTACACTTCATCGAGGCTTTCGAAGAAGGGTACAGAATCCAGGGGTAGATAGACCACAGACAAGCCCTCCAAATGGACGTTGCCGATAGCAAGGTCTGTGTCTTCAATAATATATGCTTGGGGATCATCGCCTGTGCCGACACCTGAGACGGTCATTGACGAGCCCATCATCAACGGCAGCAATGCGGTGCGCGAGCTTTCAAGGACAACCGTGGCAGCAGCGCCGCTGTCGAGCACGAAGAGCAGTGGCTCGCTACCGTTGAGGCTGACGGGGACGATGATATGACCATCGATCAGCTCAAAGGGTAGGGTCGTGGATCTGGCGTCATTTTCCCAGCGGTGGTCGGCGTTGGCATTGGCATAACTGAACTGCACCATCGTCGCCACTTGGCATCCGCTCATAACGGCAACGGCTAGCGCAAGACAGATGACGGCACGCCATTTAGCGAGCGAAGGTAGCAAGTTAACGTCTGGTCGTTGCCGCTGAGAGAGTCTTGTTTTACTCATCGTACTGTCCCGTTTGTCGTGAATGAGCGGAAAGAGGAAAAGATCCTATCGCAATCAATAATTATTGTAAAACAATAAAAAATAGTTATTTGACAGCAAAAATTTAGAAGCTTAGAATCATCCAACAAATTGCGCTAGGGCACGAATAGATGAGCCGTCTGGAAAAGATTCAACGCATCAGCGGCCTGCTCCGCTATCTGCTCATTGCCGGCACGACAATCATAGGGATCGTCATCACCATTGCTATGTTCAGCACGGGGCAAGACTGGGTGAGCCTCGGTGAGGGTGAGCTGAATGCGCTGTGGTGCAGCGATGCGAGTTCGCGCCCCTGGGTGATCGCTATCCTTGTGCCTATCGCGACGATGCTGGTGCTTGGCGTTTACTGGCTACAGGTTCTGTTCGGTGAATATCAAGCAGGACGTTTCTTTGCCGACAGTACAATGCGTTGCTACGTGTGGTTGGTGTGGCTGAAGGTTGCCAGTTTTGGCTACAGCGCGATGTGGCCAAGGCTCGTGGAAAACATCAAACACGTGGATAACATGGCAAGCGCGACGAGTGGTGAGCTGACGGCGACGGTTGATGTCGGTTCATTAATCGAACTCGTTATCCTCGTGTTGATCGTGCATGTCTTAAAAGAGGCGCAGAAAGTGCACGAAGAAAATCAGGCCTTTATCTAATGGTAAACATCGTGGTTAATCTTGATGTGGTGATGGCGCAGCGTAAGGTCCGTTCCAAAGACTTGGCTCAAGCCATTGGTATTACCGAGGCGAACCTGTCGCTGCTTAAGCGCGGCAAGGTGAAAGGCGTAAGATTCGAGACGTTAGCCGCTATCTGCGGCTATCTGAGGTGCCAGCCAGGCGATATCCTTGAGTTCTGTGAGTCGTAAGCAGTGAGCCGTTAACCGTGGGATCAACAACTGGCGTTAGATGTCATAGATTGATTTTCATCTCGACGATAGATCTAGCAAAGCCCACCTTTTCATAGGCCCTAATGGCTGCTTCATTCTCCGCATAGACATCTAGGTAGAAATCCATCACCCCTTGTTCCTTGCTCCAGTCGATGAGTCTATCGATGATGTGCTTGTTGATACCCAATCCCCGGTATTCTGGTGATACATACATAAAGCCCAGATAGGAATGTCGGGTGTGTTTAAGGGACGGCTTGGAAGCTCGAATTTGAGCGTAACCGGTACCAATGATGAGGCCTTCGGCTTCAGCCACAATGACGTGAGAGGCCTCGCTCGTCAGCAATATATCGAGATCATAATAAATAGCATCTTTGGGCCTTATTGACAGGTTATAGGGCCGCTCTGCTTCGACAACCTTCTGTTCCAGCTTGAGTAACGCGACTCGATCCTGCAATGATGCTGTTCTAAAAACCAAATTATCCACTGTTTACATAACCTTATTGTGAGTGGGTGAGTCTTTACTGGCCCGATGGTGCTGCCGTACTACCCGCAAGAATGCCGCCGTCGACATTAAGTTCAATGCCAGTCACGTACTTGGATTCATTCGAGGCCAAATACAGCGCTGCATAAGCAACATCCTCAGCGTCCCCCATAACGCCCAGCGGCACGCCAGCCGCGGTGTCTCGTATTGCCGCTTCCCTTTGCGCTCCTTCGCCCAGCATAGCATCCCACATTGGGGTGAATATCGCGCCGGGATGTATTGAGTTACAACGAATCGGGTAGCCCTTGTCAGCACAATACAGAGCGACTGATTTTGTATGGTTGCGCACGGCGGCTTTGCTTGACGCATACGCGGACGCGGCCGGAATACCAACAAGGCCTGACCTGGATGAGATGTTAACGATGCTGGCGCTCGTTGCGTTCTTCATGAGTCGAATGCCGTATTTACATCCGAGCGCAACCCCGTCCAGGTTGGTCTCGTGTACCTTATGCCAGCTATCCATATCAAGATTCTCAGGGTCATGGGGCCCAGAGGTTTCAAGAAATCCTGTTATCCCTGCATTATTGACCACTATATCAATCGTGCCATACGCCTTCTCAATAAAATGGCTAGCGGTTTCCCAATCTGCCTCTTTCGACACATCCAGATGTATATAGGTCGCACTACCGCCTATTTTTCTCGCCACGGCGTTGCCAAGCTCATCATCAATATCGGATAAGACAACCCTTGCTCCCTCGCTCGAGAACAGTTGCGCAATGGCCTGTCCAATGCCTCTGGCAGCACCCGTAATGACTGCAGTTTTCCCTTCTAGTCTCGACATAACTTCCCTGACAGTTGCTCACCACTTAGACCAAGGCCTAGACCTGAGCTCGGAGTGCATTAATTTTGTACAGTGGCTCCCAGCGCGCCTATTGAAATCTGCCCGCGTGGTTACGTGGCTGGATGTTACGCGGCAACATTGAGTATCACAGAATCAAAAAAATTCACCAATCTTATTGGTAAGCGATAACTAAACCTGTGCAGCGTTGACGAAAAACTGCCTCTTCGTATGGCCGGTTTTGGTCGATATTCTACGAGAAGATTGGGCATGAGGGTGGGGTTGAGTACAATATAAAAAACGGGAGGGTCTGTTGATTTATTACATCGGCAAAATCGCTATTACTACCATTCTTATTGTCGCCATCTCTGAGCTTGCCAAGCGCAGTTCTTTTGCCGGCGCGGTCCTGGCATCGATTCCGCTGGTCTCTGTTCTGGCCCTGGTCTGGCTTTATGTTGATACCGGGGACGTTGAGAAGGTCAGTGCCTTGGCATCCAGCGTCTTCTGGCTGGTATTGCCGTCACTGATGCTGTTTGTCGCCCTACCTGTATTGCTGAAGCTAGGCGTGAACTTCTATGCCAGCATGGGTATTGCCATGGGTTTGACCGCCAGTACCTACTGGCTGATGCTGCTGGTGTTAGATCACTATGGTATTAAGCTGTAGGTTGAATCGAATGGCGGTAACAGTTTTTGCGCGGCTAGACGTTCTCAATGAGCCAAGCTCCGGGTACACTTAACGCTAGCGTTCCACTCGTTCCACTCGTTCCCGGCGCGGCTAGAGGATATTTAAGTGATACTACCGATTCGACTGAACCGTTCTGTTAAAACCCTGGCAATGCTGCTGTTTGTCTGCCTGCCAGGTCTGCCATGTTTCGCTGATAGCCCGTCAGAATCGGCGGGTGAGTGGAAAATAATCAACTACTGGTCAACCACCTGTGCGCCCTGCCGTGTGGAGATTCCGGAACTCAATAGTCTCAGTAAGGCGTTGGCCCCGGCCGGAGTGCGAGTGTTGGGAGTGAATTTTGATGATGAATCCGTCGAGGTAACACGCAGAAGCGCGCGCCGCATGAAGATTGAATTTCCGAATTTGACGATGGCCGAAGTGCAAGCGTATGGGTTGACGGCGCCGAGCGTGTTGCCAACGACATACATTTTATCGCCGGAGAATGTCGTGATGGCCAAGGTGGTGGGGTTGCAGACTCGCGATTCATTGATGACATTGCTGACTGATCTGGGGGTGAGCCTGTGACTCGTCTAGTACGATTGTCACTGCCACTGATAGCATTTTTTTTATCTGCTGGGGCGGGCGTCGGCGCCTGTGCTGCGCAAGTCACCCTATTAGCGTCGCCCGCGTTGACGCAAACTCATTTGTCACGACTGACCAGCGACACCAGTGGGCAGCTGTGGCTGTCTTGGGTCGCAACGAAAGCGCCTTCTGATGAGGCGTCGGATAAGCCAATTACCAGTCTGCACTACGCCCGCTATGCTGACGCGTCGTGGAGTGCGCCCCGACAAATTGCCGAAGGCAATGATTGGTTTGTGAACTGGGCCGACTTTCCTGTTCTGGCGGTTCATGACCAAGGGATGGTGGCGCACTGGCTGCCTAAGTCCGCTGCAGGCACCTATGATTATGATGTGGTTGCAAGCTTCTACAGTGCGCCCACAGATAAGTGGGGGCCACCCGTCA
>JBLHRT010000067.1:0-11354 GCA_047626255.1 Candidatus Azotimanducaceae bacterium | reverse complement strand
GCTTTCAATCAACGAATCGGTCAGTCGCGAGGAACTCGAATAGGACATTGAACGGACGCTCGGCACTGAGATATTGCCTGACCGCAAATCCAGATGGCCGTGGGTAGAGACGCTCGCCGTTGAAGCTAGCCACCACAACCAGCCGTAAATGCCCACAAAAGCCAATGTCAGGGCAACACCCCCAATTTTGATCCACATCATTCGAACTTGCTCACTGACAATTCATATTAAGATGTGCCGCTGGCGTCCCCGGGGACGCCCTAACATCCCAGCCGAGTTTCTGTGTTTCACCGTTCAACCCGAACTACATCATTTATAGAGGTATCGAGCAATTGTGCCCGACTTAAGAACTTACACCGAGGAAATCAGTTAACGGGCAGGACAACCTGTGCTTTAAGACCGCCTAGATTGGATTCGAGCAAGTAAATCTGTCCGCCGTGAGAGTGAATCATCATTTGTGAGATCGACAAACCAAGACCAGCGCCGCCGGTATCTCGGTTGCGGGAGTGCTCGAGCCGATAGAATGGTGTAAACACACGCTCTTTTTCTTCGCAGGGAATACCCGGACCATCGTCTTCAACCTCGATCACCACGCTAGATTCAGTCTTGTAAGCAGAAACCTGAACTCTTACTCCGTAAAAAAGCGCATTGTTGACGAGATTCGTTAACGCCCGTCGCATTGCGAGCGGATGACAATTGATCTGAAGATCCGCAGGTATGTCCACTTCAACCAAATGATCAGTTGTATTGACCAGACCTACCATATCGTTAACCAGTTCCAGACAATTCAGAAATTCATGCTTCTGAGATTCGGCGTTATCTCTGGCGTAATCGAGGGTAAACTGAATCAACGCCTCCATTTCCTCGATGTCGTTGATCGCCTTGTCTCGTTGCTCGGGTTGCAGGCGTTCAACCCGCAAGCGCAGTCTCGTTAGCGGTGTGCGAAAATCATGAGATATAGCCCCCAACATTTCATTTTTAGCACTGAGCGCGCGTTGGACTCTACGCTGCATACGATTAAAAGCCCTCGCTACCCGGTTGATTTCGACCGGACCAGATTCCTCCAGCGGTGATGCGGCTGACACATTGACACTCATTTCGTCAGACGCCTGAGCCAGGCGGGACAACGTTCGAAGTGGTCGACTCACGGCCCAGGCTGCAATCAATATGACGCCAATGGTCATCAAAGAAAGGGAAGGAATGGTAGCAGGCGCAATAATGTGGTCCCAGGCAGAGCCTGTCACCTTAAAGTTGAGCCAGACACCATTTGGCATATCGACTGAAACAAGTAGATTCTCGTGAATACGGAAGGGTCCGGTGGAGCGCCGCGCTGTGATTTCACGGGACAGAGAATCACCAGGCTCGACGTAATCGGCAGCCACCACATGTTCCCGCGGCAGAAAGTGCTGGCTGATAAGTTGCGTAATCTCTGCGCCAGATTCAAGCTCATCCTGACTATCCAGTGCTGTCGGATCAATTGATACGAGAAAGTGCTCCCCACTTAGCAGCCTAGCGAGATTCGGTCTTTCGTCGCGGTGAGCCTGCTCAATCAGTCGCGTTGCTGTGACAATTCGGTCGGCGATTTGAACTTCCCGCTCCAACGTCACGGTTGATGCACTAAGGAGGATATACAGGCCTAGGCTCACCGCATAAAAAAGAATCAGAATACAACTCACCACCAGTATTGTCTGAGCCCGGAGCGAAAGACCACTAAGAATCATGGCTGATGGACGCCCGATGTGAAGGAATAGCCAAGACCTCGGACGGTTTTGATGATGTCCGGCTTGCGTGGATTAGATTCAATCTTCCGGCGCAGGCGGGAAATTTGTACGTCAATGCTTCTGTCAAAGGGGTCAAGCAGCCGCCCCTGCGTTAGATCCAGCAATTGATCACGGGACAGTGTTCGCTGGGGGTTACGCACGAATGCCGTGAGCAGATCGAACTCTCCGGAGCTAAGGTCAACAGCATTACCGGTTTTGTCTTCCAGAGACCTTGCCGCCAAATTGATGGTAAATTGATCGAATCTGAAGCGATCATTTCTACCTTTCGTAATTGGAGCGTTATGGCTGTGCTCTGTGCGCCACAGTACTGCCTTGATTCTGGCGACAAGTTCACGCGGACTGAACGGTTTGGGAATGTAGTCATCGGCACCCATTTCGAGCCCAATCACCCGGTCCATCTCCTCGCCTCTGGCCGTCAATAAAATGATCGGCACCGATGACGTCGCACGTATCCGGCGACAGATCGACAACCCGTCTTCTCCGGGCATCATGATATCGAGCAATACTAGATGAAAGTGCTGCTCCGACAGGAGCTTGTCGATACCGCGACCACTGGCAGCATTGACCACCCGAAAGTGTTCTTGCTCTAGGAAGTGCGCAAGCAGGTCGCGTATCTCTGCATCGTCATCGACGACCAGAATCTTGGTTTCAGGGGCACACATAGGGACGTTAATATATCAGTTCGGTAGTTCCGAATCGCACAAATTTGTTTCAATTTGTATCAACCTAAAAGATTGAAACAGAATGTTACAATTTTGCTACATTTCGTCATTTTTCTCAGGGCTTCAGGCGGTATAAACGCCACACGATTGTTACCGGACGAGAAAAATATGTCTAAGCGAAACTTACTTCTACTGATGGAGCCGACGCGTTCTGCGCAGGTCGCCAAAGAGATCGCCTGTCAAATCACCGCCCGTGGAAGTTGCGCGCTTACAGGACTCCACATCGAAGAGCCGGGTTTCCCTTCGGACATCGCCAAGTCAAATCTCTACCAAAGCTTGATCGAGACACTCCAGACACACGCTGCCTGTCAGACATCTGGGGGGGATGCCGAGGCTCTACTCACCAATCAGAACATTCGTTCTTACGAAAAAACGCTAATCGGACCCAAATTTACGATGCTTGCCCAGGAAGCTGAACGCAACGACCTAACCTTACTGGGCCGGGAAGGTAATTTCGAAGAACTAGCTGACGACGCCAAGGAAGTCATCAGCCTCATGCTGCAGTATCGACCAAGACCCATGATCATTGCCCCTCCCGAGCCAGTTGAAGGCAATGAAGTTCTGGTTGCCTACGATGGCAATCCCACCGCATCCCGTGCCATCCAGATGTTCATCTTGCTGGGCCTGGCCGAAGGCATGCAACTGCACTTATTGTGCATTGACCGCAAGGAAAAAGTCGCACAGGCAAAGATTGATTCTATCCACGCGTTTTTGAATCAACATGAGGTTTCCGCCACCACAGAGATCATTGAAAGTCGTTCGAGTCCAGGAGAAGTATTGACGAGTCGAATCAATTCAAGCAGGCCTTCGATGGTCGTGGCAGGCGCCAAGGGCACAAGCGGTTGGCGTCGATCAATGTTTGGCTCTACGGGAGACTTTCTGATCAGACACTGTCCGGTACCCCTCTTTACGAGTCCCTGATCATGCGACACCAGACCAATCTCGTTATCTTGCTGACAGTTTTCTGGCTGGTAAACTCCGGGTTTTTCTCCATGCTGACACTCAGCCTCGGCGCCGTATCAGTTCTGATGGTGGTTTTGCTTTCCGGACGTATGAAGATTATTGACCGCGAAGCACAACCCTTGCACCTGTTTCCTAATATCATTTCCTACTGGGGATGGCTGGCGAAAGAGATTGTGCTCGCCAACATTGATGTCACCCGACGAATCTGGCGTGGACCAGGCTCAATTAGCCCGTCATTGGTCGTGCTTGAATCCAAGTCCCATACCGATATGGGCAAAGTGATTCTCGCCAATTCGATCACGCTGACACCGGGGACCATAACCCTTGAAATACGAGACGAAGAGGTCACGGTCCACGCGCTGTCTGAGTACAGCGCAGGCGGGCTCAGCTCGATAAACCGTCGCGTCAGTAGGATAGAAACATGATTGCTGGAGCAGCACTGATCGCCATTCTGGTGGTGATGATCATTGCGTTGACGCGTGCCTTTTTCGGTCCCACGTTGCACGATCGAATTCTGGCGGTGAACGTTTTCGGTACCAAGACAGTATTGCTCATCGCGCTTGCCGCTTACCTTAGCGGAACACCTGGCTATCTGGATATCGCACTGGTTTACGCGTTAATCAACTTCGTCAGCATCATTGGTGCGCTCCAGTTTTTTGAACAGAACCCGTCTTGCGGTACTGGCCAATGATGGTATTCATCGAACAATTTGTTGCACCACTACTGCTGATCGTCGGCAGCTTTCTCTGTATTACAGGTGCCATTGGCATGCTTCGATTTCCTGATTTTTTCACCCGTATGCATGCCACGAGTGTGACTGAGACGCTCGGCGCTGGGTTGATTTTGTTCGCACTCATGCTGCTTTCGAACGGTCCCATTGAAGTCATCAAACTCGCATTGGTGTTGTTGTTTCTGCTATGCACTGGCCCAACTGCAGTCCATGCGCTGGCCAAGTCCGCATTGACGGCAGGTCTCGTTCCTAGGCAAAGCACCAAAAGGATCAGCACGGAAACCAAGCGTGAATTGTCATCGAAAGCCTAATTACTATCATCTTGCTTTCCTTTCTATTGGTGACGGCTGTTGCGCTGATGCGCTTAAGGGACCTGGTTGCAGTGGTCATGCTGGCGGGAATCTATAGCTTGATAGCAGCCTCCCTCTTTATAGTCATGGATGCTGCCGATGTGGCATTTACCGAGGCCGCTGTGGGCGCAGGCGTATCCACGCTGCTGATGTTAAAAACTCTGACGCTGACGGGGCGCTACAAAACACCCAACCCTTCGCGTCATGTGATTGCTTTCACGGCAGTCGTGCTGACCGCGGGTTTACTGATTTACGGCACCCATGATATGGCGCCCTACGGCAGTATCGATGCGCCATCACAGAGCCACGTTGGTCGTGACTATCTCGAACGTTCGTTATCCGATACCGGAGTACCCAATGTCGTGACCTCAATCCTAGCCAGCTATCGGGGCTTTGATACCCTGGGTGAACTGTTTGTCATCTTTACCGCTGGCATCGGCGTGCTGGTACTCTTCGACGGCACAGGTGCTCGAGCCGCCATAAGGCCTATGCTTGCGGATCACCTTGTCCTTCGCGTTGTCGCCAAAATATTGATTCCCCTAATCCTGATGTTTGCACTCTATGTGCAATTTCACGGCGAGTATGGCCCAGGCGGTGGTTTTCAGGCTGGCGTCATATTTGCAGCGGCCCTCATTCTTTACTGCATGTTATTCGGTGCAGCCGCAGCACGGCGGGTGCTTTCCGACAATGAGACAAGAATTCTGGCGGCTGTCGGGTTGTTGCTGTTTACGGGCGTCGGCGTTGCAACGGTCGTTATGGGCGGCGCCTTCCTGGATTACTCCGTGCTCGCAAACAGTCCGGTCACGGGTCAGTTGATCGGCATTCTCCTGGTAGAACTGGGTGTAGGCATAACCGTCGCTGCCATGATCTTCCGAATATTCCTCGAGTTTGACGACCGCCAAAGCGCAGAAGAAGCACAGAAATGATTGGTCTCGCCGTTTACTGGGTCATCTTCGGTCTCATGATGATCGGGTTATATATCACGATCGCTGACGGTAACCTGATCAAGAAGGTGATCGGCCTGACGGTGTTTCAAGTTTCTGTATTTATGCTGTACATCGCCATCGCAAACGTCGAAGGCGCGTCCGTACCCATTCTAGAAGCCGGTGTTAAGAGTTATTCCAACCCTTTACCTCATGTCCTAATCCTGACGGCGATTGTCGTGGGAATCGCAACAGTGGCGCTTGCCCTTGCCCTGATTGTTCGCATTCGCGAATCCTTTGGAACGATCGAGGAGTCGGAACTTGACCACAAGGATTCTGGACAGCACGAATGACGATGCAACAGCTCACGATTCTTCACGTCATTTTACCTCTGCTCGCGGCACCAATCTTGTTGCTCGTGAATCGAGAGCGTGTGGCGTTCTGGATCACAATGGCGGTGTCCTTAGCAGTCCTCGCTTTTGTCGTGTTGTTACTGATCGAGGTTAGCGTCAACGGGCCAATCAGCTACTATCTCGGAGGTTGGAAGCCGCCTGTCGGGATCGAGTATCGCATCGACCTCCTTAGTGCATTTATGCTCCTCATCGTTGCAGCCATCGGCACAATTACCTTGCCTTACGCGGCAGTCAATCAGACCAACGAACTAGAATCCGGTTCTTACGTCAAGTTTTACATCGCCTGGTTGCTTTGTTTCGGTGCCTTGCTTGGACTCGCTTCCTCGGGAGACATTTTCAACATCTTTGTGTTTCTGGAGATCTCTGCACTCGCGTCGTACATACTCATTGCGATGGGGCGGGACAAGCGCGCGCTGCTGGCATCATTTCAATACCTGGTGCTTGGAACCATTGGTGCTACATTCTTTCTGATTGGGATAGGCCTTGTCTACGCTCAGACAGGCACATTAAACTTGATTGATCTGTCGACTCGCGTCGAAGATCTGAAGGACTCGCCCACGCTTCTGACCGGATTCTGTTTCCTGGCGGTCGGGGTCTTATTGAAACTCGCTGCGTTTCCGCTGCATGGCTGGCTACCAGACGCTTATACCCATGCACCGTCAGTAGTGAGCGCATTTCTTGCTGGCACCGCAACCAAGATCGCGCTGTACTTGCTTATACGACTCATCCATAGCGTGTTCGGTGTTGAGTTTGTATTCAGCGCCTTGCCGCTGGATGAGCTGATCATTATTCTGGGTCTTTGCGGCATTTTTCTCGGATCCATCAAAGCTATATTTGAGAGCAACATAAAACGAATGTTTGCTTATTCAAGTGTCGCTCAGATTGGCTATCTTCTGATTGGTGTTGGCTTGTTGAGTGCGAGCGGTCTTACCGCGACCCTGATTCATGTATTCAATCACGCACTGATGAAAAGCGCTGTGTTCCTGGCCCTTGGCGCTGTGATCTATCGAACGGGTCTGGTCAACATCAAAGATCTCGCCGGTCTTGGCCCACGCATGCCACTGACCATGGCAACCATCGTCATCGCCGGTTTCAGTCTGATTGGGTTGCCCGGAACATCAGGATTTATCAGCAAGTGGTATCTGGTATCCGCAGTTTTAGAGCAGGATCGGTGGATGCTCGCGATCATGATTCTAGTTGGTTCACTACTTGCTGCCGTGTACGTGTTTCGATTAATTGAAGCTGCCTGGTTTAACGAGCCAAAGCATGATGTAAAAGAAGCACCGCCAACACTACTCGTACCAATTTGTCTGCTTGCATTCGCCAATATCTATTTTGGTTTTGATACGCGGCTCAGCGTCGACGTTAGCAGCGCTATCTCGCAGCTCATTTTTCTGGAGCAATCGAGATGATGACGCTGATCCTATTACTACTCGTCATCCCACTGGTGACTATGGGGGCTGTACTTGCGCTCGGGCGCTATCCCAACATTCGGGACGCAGCGTCCATAACTGGTGGTCTAGTAATCGCCCTAACTGCATTCCAGCTGTTTGGTGGATTCGAGCAAGCGGCACCAAATACCATCGTCCTGGCAGCGCCCGTGCCAGGGCTCGAGTTGGCATTTAGCCTGGACGCACTTGGCATGATCTTCATTCTGGTCGCCAGCACTCTCTGGCCTATCACCACGCTGTTTGCGATTGGATACATGCGGGGCCACCACGAACCCAGACAAACATCCTTTTATGCCTGGTTCGCGTTTTCGATTGCTTGCACCATGGCAATCGCACTATCTGCAAATCTTTTTACGCTGTTTGTGTTCTACGAATTGTTGACGCTGTCGACCTATCCTTTAGTCACCCACGGCAGGAATGAGCAGGCAAAAAAAGGCGGTCGGACTTACCTCATTGTGCTCCTAGGCAGTTCAGTACTATTTTTGCTCCCGGCGATTATCTGGACCTGGACACTGACCGGCACACTAGATTTTGTAAATGGTGGAATACTTGCCGGTCAGGCATCAACCGGCGTTCTCAGCATACTGCTGGTGTTGTTTGTGTTTGGCGTGGGCAAGGCAGCGATCATGCCGATCCATAGTTGGCTACCGGCCGCGATGGTCGCCCCCACGCCTGTCAGCGCACTGCTGCACGCGGTGGCAGTCGTCAAGGCCGGGGTTTTCACCATTCTCAAGGTTGTTGTGTTCATATTTGGCCTGGATACATTGGCCGAGTTGCCCGCAGCGACCTGGCTTAGTTATCTGGCCGCGGCGACCATCCTAATTGCCTCGGTGGTCGCGCTGCGGGCGGACAACCTGAAACGGCGGCTGGCGTACTCGACCATCAGCCAGCTTAACTACATCACACTTGGCTCTTTGCTGGCATCCGCCACAGCATTGACCGGCAGTGCAATGCACATTGCCATGCATGCCTTTGCAAAAATCACTTTATTCTTCTGCGCTGGAGCGATCCTGGTGATGGCGCATAAATCAAAAGTCTCAGAGTTGGATGGCCTTGGTCGGTCGATGCCGATTACCATGGTGGCCTTTTTTGTGGCGAGCCTGGGTATCATCGGCGTGCCTCCCACCGGGGGCACCTGGAGCAAATGGCTATTGCTTACTGGAACCTTTGAGACACACGAGTGGGTATTGATGGCAACGCTGATGTTGAGCTCGCTACTGAGTATTGCCTACCTGCTGGTGATTCCCGTCCGCGCGTTCCTGCTACCAGACCCCTCGGCGACCGGATCCAGCAAAATTACACCTGAGCCGCTTTCACCCATGATCGTCGCTCTTAGCTTAACCGCCATCGGAACAATTCTTTTGTTTTTGTTTCCTGACCTTGTTTACAACCTGGCATCAAACATCGAGACGTCAAAGTAACCATGAATGATCAAAACCACAGCCTTGAGAATCCCGCCACCGTCAAACGTATACTCCAAGTCTTCTATGGGTTGTGCGGGATCCTGTTGGTCCTGGATTTTATCTTGACCCGAAAGACCGAGCACCCCCTTGAAACCATTCCCGGGTTCTATGCCATATATGGTTTTGTCGGCTGTATCATTTTGGTCGTGATCGCCACCTGGATGCGTCGTTTTCTGATGCGCGGAGAGGATTACTACAACACTGACCACAGCGATTCGGATACTCACCGAGGTTCCCATGTGGATGACTGACCTACCGCCAGCGTTCATCTATTACATTGGGGCACTGCTGGTACTGATTCCCCAGCATCGGATTCGCGCCGCTGCACTCCTGGCAATTCCGATCCTTGGCGGTCTAGCTGTCTACTACCTGCCGGATTCAACGCGAATCGAGTTCACAGTTTTGGGCTATGACCTGATGCCCGTAAGAGTAGATAAACTCTCGCTCATATTTGCTTACGTGTTCAACATTGCCGCTTTCATCGCAATCCTTTACTCGTTTCATGTCCGCGATCGCATGCAGCAGGCTGCTGGTGTCCTATACGCAGGTAGTGCGCTCGGTGTTGTGTTTGCCGGTGATCTGATTACGCTGTTCGTTTTCTGGGAACTGCTGGCATTTTCTTCGGTTTTTCTGATCTGGGCCAAGCGCACACAAAAGTCGTATCAGACGGGTTTGCGTTATCTTTTGCTTCACGCCCTGTCTGGACTAATCCTGCTGGGCGGCGCAATCGGCTACTACCAGTCCCATGGCACTTTTCACTTCGACTATATCGGTATCGATAGCATCTATGGGATGTTGATATTGCTGGCTATTGGTATCAAGTGTGCATTTCCCTTTGTACACAACTGGTTGACTGAGGCGTATCCAGAATCCACGCCCACCGGCACAGTATTTTTGTCGGCGTTCACGACCAAAGCCGCAGTTTACTTGTTAGCCCGAAGTTACCCAGGCACGGAATTGCTGGTCTACATCGGCGCGTTTATGACCTGCTTCCCGATCTTTTACGCGGTGATCGAAAACGATCTGCGCCGTGTTCTCGCCTACAGCATGATTAACCAGATCGGTTTCATGGTTTGCGGTATCGGTATTGGCACAGCCCTCGCCGTCAATGGTGCTGTTGCACACGCCTTCAATGACATCATATTCAAGGGCCTATTGTTCATGGCCATGGGTGCGGTGCTGACCATGACAGGTCGCATAAACGGGTCTGACCTCGGCGGGCTCTACAAAACGATGCCGAAAACAACGGTGCTGTGTATTGTTGGCGCGGCCTCAATCTCGGCATTCCCGCTGTTCAGCGGTTTTGTCAGCAAGTCCATGATCATGAGTGCGGCGATCAAGGAAGGTTACGACTTTATCTGGCTGGCACTGCTGTTCGCCTCAGCGGGCGTTTTCCATCACGCCGGTATCAAGATTCCGTACTTCGCCTTCTTTGCCCACGATCAGGGTCTCCGTGCAGCGGATCCACCGAGAGGAATGCTGCTAGCCATGACACTGTCAGCAACGCTCTGCATAGCCATCGGTGTATACCCGGCTGCGCTCTACTCTGCGTTGCCATTCAGTATTGAATATACGCCGTATGACACGACCCATGTGCTGGCCCAGACTCAAATACTGTTTTACTCGGCGCTTGCTTTTGTCTGGCTAAACCTGATGAAGCTCTACCCACCGGAACTACCCAGCACCAACCTCGACTTCGAATGGATCTACCGCAAGTTCTTGCCCCGTGTCATCTCCACAGGCACCACGCAGCTGGCGCTCGCGATGGGTCACATTACGAACAGCGGGCACGGTCTAGGCACCAGAATTGTCCAGCACCTGCGTGAACTCTCGACCATGCCTGCTCAACTCTCAACGATGGTTCAGTGGACGGTAATTATGCTCCCGCTGCTGCTTATTCTCGCCCTATCGAAACTGTTTGGTTACGCTTAACAAGGATTCTGCTACGGTATTCGTGCTTCAGTCACAACGAAGGAAGGTAATTCAGGACACCCTAAACTAAAAATCAACCAACGGTGAAGACTCCTCTAAGGGCCCCGTTAGGCTCACTATCAACAGGCTATGACTCAGGCAAATTCATGGCAGAAGTCATCGCCCAACTCGGGTATCGTAGCAAACAACAAATTCACTCCTCACAAAATTCAGGTAAACAATTTAATGAGAATATTAGCTGTCATAGGGTTACTCGGATTATTGATCGGCTGTGGTGATAGCCAACAACCTGCAGTGCCCGAAAGCGCAACTTCACAAGCCAAACCGGTGTCAGAGTCTGTAGCCGCAATACCATCTGAAGAATCTGTCAAAAATATGGTCGATAAGACAGACCCAAACTGGAAATCGAACGTCCCTCAACCTGAGATGACCGCCTTTGAACCAGATAAGACTTATGTTTGGCAACTGCAAACCAATCAAGGCACCATGACATTTAGGTTGTTACATGAACAGTCGCCAGAGCATGTGAACAGCACCATCTACCTGACGAAACTAGGCTTCTACGACGACATCATCTTTCATCGCGTCATTCCGGGTTTTATGGCCCAGGGCGGGGACCCGACAGG
>JBLHRT010000066.1:0-11369 GCA_047626255.1 Candidatus Azotimanducaceae bacterium | reverse complement strand
CATCTCCTTCCATAAGCTCGCAGTCAGCTTTGATTTCAGCCACTGCATCCGTTAACTCTGCACCGAAAATAAGTGCTTTAGCCTTTGTTTCAGTGATGCAGTGAATCAATTGTGGGTCGCGCAGGTTTGTATTAATTAGCGATGCGACGGCGCCTGCTCGCATAATGCCAAATAGACTCTCAATGAACTGAATCCGGTTGTCCATGAGCAAACTAACGGTATCGCCAAGTTTTATGCCTCTGTCTTGAAGAGATTGAGCTACTCTGCTGACCCTCTCATCTAATTGTTCCCAGGTGATTTCACGACCTTCAAATATGATCGCAGTTTTAGTGGGGAAATTAGCTGCCGTTTTTGCCAGACGCAGGGGTAGATTGTCTAGGTCCTCATCTTTGATTGGATTCCTAGTGATGTCGTAGACGAGGGGAATAATTTCGGTGATTAGCACCTTTGTAGCAGAAATGATTTGGCGTATTTTTGGCATACAAGGTTCCGATTGTTAGTGAATAACTTTCAAATGAAACACAGTGTTTGTCGCTAGCATAAAGTTGGCGATGCTCCGTTGTTGTGAGCTCTCACTTCTCTATGACCCTGCGGTTAGAGTATCGTGCCGTCAATCACTTTGCACGCACTGTTAACCCAAGATATCCGCTGATGCTTGAGCGATTTATGACAGCGCGAAGGTAGAAAGTGCTAAGTGACCGAGGGCGTGGTTAATTATTGAGCACTCAATGCCACATAAGCCACTTATTGCTGCATAGCCGAAGATCATTTACATCGTCCTGATTTACTCCATCTATTTTCTACTGCGAGGAGATTGGTTTTCTTGCGACAACCGAAAAGTTGCAGTTTTGGGGGCCAGATATTTTGCCATCGAAGTCGTATCTTGAACCGATCACGAATCCTACCTGCTCCAGCATCAAACTTAGTTGGTTTTGATCATACCAGCGTATGAGCCAATCACGTTCAACGCGCTGAACCACGTGAGCAGCCTGTCGAACTCGATAGCACAATCGAGTGACGATGATTTGCTCTTCGGTAAGATCTTCCTGTGCTACAGATTGAACCGAGATAGTCGAGCCGTCCTCACGTGTCTTGGACCTTTCTGCACTTGGTTGTGACGCCATTGTCGGGCGAAAGACTGACAGTAAGAACGTGCCGCCCGGTACGAGATGTTGATACACGCGCCGTAGTGTTTCTTGGGCATCTTCAAGCTTGTCTATAAGGCAGAAAGATGCTCCAGCGATAAAGCAAGATTGGAAGTGTTGTTCTAGGTTGAGTTCCTGCATGAGCTGGCGTTCTACTTGGACATGCAATCCACGGTTTTTAGCTTTTTCGCGGCACAGATCTAACATTTCCTTCGATGAATCGATGCCCCATACATCATGCCCGCGTTCAATCAAATCAAGCATAGGGTGCCCCGTACCGCAAGCCAACTCAAGAGTGGGTGAGCCAGATTTTTTGACGAACCGTAATATTGGTTCTAGATCTGCGGGACTTCCCGCTAACGGCTCATACAGCTGCGCGACGAGACCCGTATAAAAATCACTTGGATTATCTGGCATATACATCCCCTATTTGTTGATTTTTCTATGTGCCTAGCGCTTGGTGGCGAATGGCACGTGAGCCTCGCTCGTGTCATCCAGATGTGGGCAAATACCTTTAGTCTGCGCATTGATTGGTCGAGCTATGCCACTGTCACCCGTAAGAGGTAAGTACCTTGCAGGTTGTCAGCTAAAGTTATAGTGGCACACCAATATTTATTTTCTGGTACGAGGCTATGCGCTGATGCGCGTAGGCTATGGCGATTGTTGGATATTCAGCATAGACTTCGCCCGCTGCCTTTACTCTGAGTTCAGTGCCGAGATCAAACTATGCAGTTTCTGATTGAATACAGTTACTTGGTGTTATTTCTGGTGATATTCCTCGACCAAATCGGGCTACCCATACCATCGCTGCCTATCGTTCTAGGCGCAGGCACCCTTGCGGGAATGGGTGAGATGAACGTTTATCTGGCGACGCTAGTGAGTGTGCTTGCTTGTATCCCGGCGGACTATTTTTGGTATCATTTGGGTCGCTCACGAGGAGGTAAGGTCTTGACTTTACTTTGTGGTATCTCGCTAGAACCTGACTATTGTGTCGAGCGTACCGAGGTTTCTTTCGAGCGATTGGGGCCGTTTTCACTGGTGATCTCGAAATTCGTCCCTGGTCTACAAACGATCGCACCACCGATGGCGGGTCTGACGCGTATGCCAGCCAGCCAGTTTCTCCTGCTCAATACTCTGGGAACTGTGATTTGGGCGATAACTTTCATTGCATTGGGTTACTTCTTCAGCGACACACTGAATGAATGGCTCAGTCAGTTTGCGGAGCTTGGTACTGTGGCAGTCGCGCTGGCCGTCAGTGGCTTATTACTGTTTGTGCTGGTGAAGTTACTGCAGAAACGATTCTTTATGCGCTCTCTGCGTATGCGCATGTTGGAGCCATCAGAGTTGCACGAGAAGCTGAGTGCGGGTGAAGCGCCCTATATCATTGACCTGCGTCATCGGTTGGATTTTGTTGATGCTCCCTTTACATTGCCAGGAGCGCTGCGCATTCCATTGGAGAACATCGATAGTCATCATGAACTGATTCCCAGAGACAGGGATATAGTGCTCTATTGTAGCTGACCTAATGAAGCCTCGAGCGCCCGTGTGGCCCTCAAGTTGAAGCGCAAAGGGATACAGCGAGTGTACCCCTTAACAGGCGGCATTGACGCCTGGATGTCCCAGGGGTTTTCAGTACACGACCATGTACCAGCTGATGAGTGAAATACGCGGCGCGCTAGAGAAACCGATCATAGAGCTTGATGGCCGGGGTGTGCGGTGATCCCGTCGTCTTCTGCGACGATCGCCTTTAAGCGGGCGAGGCTAACAATACTCGCCGCAACATCAACAGAGAACGTCCCGGGCTCCACGTTATGTTCCCAACCCCACTTGGTGTGGGATGCATCGCCAAGCATCAGCTGGGGCCCCGAGGTGGTGTTGGCGAGATAAGCCGTTGCACCTGGTGTATGGCCTGGCGAATGAATGGCCCACACAGAGCCGTCTCCGAACACGTCGATGATGCCCGTCTCGGTGTATTGCCATTCCAGCAGCGCCGTGACGTTAGCCATCAAACGGTCGGTAGTACCTTTTGTGAAAGCGTTCATCGGGTCTTTCGCCTCAACATCGCCAGGCCCTATAAACACAGGCACGTCAGGTCCGAGATCCATCAGCCCCATAATGTGATCGAGGTGAATGTGGGTGAGAAACACCCCATCAATGCCACCGAGTTGATCGCCAAGCATGTTGGTTGTGATATGCACTTTGAGCAAGTCCGCGCCCATTGCCATTTTGACCAGCATTGAAAGGTCTGAGTTACTGGCGATGTCTGTAAGACGTTGAGACACCCCAGAGTCAACCAGATAAGTACCCTGGGTGGGGTGGACGAGGCTGTAGGTGAATATTTGAATGGGTTCTAGCCGATCTTCTAGCCCTGCCGCCTGCGCTTTTGCATGCTCAAGGTTAAGAAGCCCAGACAAGTTGATAGCCCAATCTGCGGCGGCATACTTTTGGAATTCAATGACACCGGGTTTTTGAAGTGACGCGAGCAGTTCATCCGCGGTCCCAGATTGGCCAAGCGCCGCGTTCTGGGTGGGTGTCGAGGTGGGGCTGCAGGCTGCAAGGCAAATGCTAAAGAGAAGCAGTAAGCGTGGTTTGATCATCTGGAGTCCTGTTTGAGTATCTGATGAATATGATGGGATATTTTATCTATCTATATAATGATGTAAATTGGCGATTAATCGATATAGGCATACGGAAACGAATAGATGAGTGCGCCAATCAGTTGGGAAGATGCCCAGACATTCTTGGCCGTGGTGGAGTCAGGGAGTTTCAGTGCGGCGGCGCGATCGCTTGATCTGGGCCAGCCCACCATTAGTCGACGGATCAAGAACTTGGAGCAGCGCTTATCACAGCAACTGTTTGTCCGTGGAAAGCATGGAGCGACGCGGACTAGCGCTGCCGATCGTCTATTGCTTGCCGCCGAACAGATGGCGAAATGGGCGGCGGAATTCGATCATGCAACGCGAGGGGCGGAGGACTTGGTTGCGGGTATTGTTAAAATTGCGGCCCCGCCGGGCGTTGCTGTTGAGCAACTTGCGCCGCTCTCGGCTGTGCTCGCTACGCAACTGCCAGATATCCAACTGGAGATTCTGTCTAGCATTGATCATGTAGATCTTACTCGGGGTACCGCTGATATCGCGATTCGAACGCAGTTTCCTAATGAACCTGAATTGATCGCGTTACACGCATTCCAGTCCCAGCCGGCAGTGTATGGCGCGCCGGCTTATGTGGCGAAACTCAATGAGCCTTGTGACTGGCAGGACTTGGACTGGGTGACGTGGGCAGGCAGATATCAGAATATTACGCCTCGGCCGATGCTTGAGAAGTTGATACCGCAGTTTCAGCCAATACTGGCGAGTGATGACTATCTTGTGCAGAAAGCGGCAGTTAAAGCTGGCATCGGAGTGATGATTTGCTCACGCCCAGGTCCGCTAGAAACGGATGCGTTAGTGGCGGTGAACGTCGGTGTCATATTGCCCGCATCGCCTTTCTATATCGTCTGTGCACGGAGCATGCAGCACGTGCCGAGGGTGAAGCGGGTGGTGGAGTTAATGGCGGAGGCTATGGAGTAATGGGGTCAGAATAAAGCGCAAGAATAAAGTGCCTGTGTAAATCCGTGACATTGTGTGATAGATCACGTTTTCCAGGGATTTACTCTGGCACTTTACTCTGACCCCACTACTTAACCCATCACTCCTCGGCTAGCTACGATCAACGAGTACAGCAACAAACAGCGCTGGCTCATCTCCCTCGACGGCCCAGGCATGGTTGGTCGCGCGTTGAACCACGACATCACCCGGCCCAACGACTGTTTCTTCTTTGTCGAGTATTAAGCGTACGTGGCCTTTGACCAAGATGATGGCGTCGATTGTGTGGGTCGTATGCATCGCCGGATGCTTGTGTGTGTCGGGTTGATGGTCACCTGCGCCCATTGCTTCAAACGCCTTTTTGGTGAGTTCTGCTAGCATTTCGGGCGGTGTGCCTTCTGGGGCAGGGCCAGCGGTAAACCAACGAATTTTAACCTTGCCTTCATCGGGCGACAGCCGAGGTGTTCCCGCCGCATTATCATCACAAGCAGCGGGGTTGAGTGGGCCGGAGGTGGAGTCGTGCCAAATTTCGTGTAGGCCACCCATGTCACCCGACCGAAACTCAGCGGCCGGGCCACTGTCAATCATGATATGCGACTGCCCATTAGCATCATTTGCCGTTACGATTCGGCGCAGGCCACCGATCAAATCGTCCATCTTGCTCATACTTGTCTCCCTTTTGAATATGTCGGGTTTTAGTCCCGCTCGTTTGTATTTATCTACAATAAGAACAGCCGAAAGGCAGGCGTGTAAACTGCTTAATGCGAAAGATGAGAGATCCGAGTCTTCCCGCGGATGGCCGTGGCGCGGAAAGCAAGATACCGCGGTGCTCTGTTCTTGTTACAATCCAAGAGGTAGACGCAACATTCATGCGCTACAGTGGGGCGCAAACAGTATTCAATCAAACCGTTTCCAGACACAGGTGTAAAACCATTTATGAATGATCAGACAACGCCTCCATCAAATGTCCAGATGAACGAGATTGGGTTCTACACGCTGGCCGGCGCGCCAAAATCGCCTAGAGACCTGATCGCAGAGGTGCAGATGGCAGAGAATTTGGGAATAGGTTCCTGC
This sequence comes from Candidatus Azotimanducaceae bacterium, assembly GCA_047626255.1. Classification (GTDB taxonomy): domain Bacteria; phylum Pseudomonadota; class Gammaproteobacteria; order Pseudomonadales; family Azotimanducaceae; genus UBA4582. Next base: position 5,566 of record JBLHRT010000066.1, on the reverse strand, counting down.
TTCATCTCCGAACGATTCAATATCAAGGAAATCGCAACGCTCTCTGGCGCTGTAGGGGCGATCTCTAGCAAAATTGGTATTGCGACCGCCGCGACTAACCACAACACTCGGCACCCGATTGTGACAGCGGCATTCGCCTCAACCATGCATTTTTTAACGCAGGGGCGATTTAGCCTAGGGCTGGGGCGCGGCATAGAGGCGATCTTCAAGGCGTTTGGTCTGCCTAAAATCACCACTGCCCAAATGGAGGACTTCGCTCAAATGATGCGCAGGCTACATCATGGTGAGACCATCATTGGGCATGATGGCCCTGCGGGTAAGTGGCCAGCGCTGCGCCTTGATCCGGCGTTTGATGAGCATATACCCTTGACGCTAACGGCGTTTGGCCCGAACTCCCTTGCTCTGGGGGGAAGAGCATTTGATGCTGTCGTATTACATACATTCTTTACCGATGAAACAACCGAGCGCGTGGTTAACCATGTAAAGACGGCGGCGGAGCAGGCGGGAAGAAACCCGAAAGATGTGCGGGTCTGGTCTTGTTTTGCCACCATCGGCGATCACCTGCCCTATGATATAAGGCTGAAGAAAACCGTTGGAAGAATGTCGACTTATCTGCAAGCCTATGGTGATTTGATGGTTCGGACCAATGATTGGGACCCGGCTGTGCTAAAGAAATTCAGAGCTAATGAATTCGTAGCGAATTTTCAGGGTGCGCTTGATCAAAAGGCGACAACAAGTGAGCTTGAAAGGGTTGCTGAGTTAATACCAGAAGAGTGGCTAGCGTCTGCTGCTACCGGTTCGCCGGAAGACTGTACCAAAGCCATTCAGGCACAATTTGACTTGGGCTGTGATGGTGTGATTCTACATGGTGCTTCGCCAACGGAACTGATGCCCATTGTCGAGTGCTATTCCACGCACCGAGATCACGACAGGTTTGCGAACTTACCTGCAAACCCAGCGCTGGCTCCCCGTTAACTTTGGCTTAGCGCTTATTTAGCGCTTCCTTAGCTTTTGCTAAGCAAATTAATAGATTGCAACTCTTCGCTCATGATGGCGCTGCGAGTTGCCATCGCCATAAACATACTGTTACCCCGGTCAGTTTCACCAACAATCATCGAAGCGATGACCGCCATGATCAGTCCAGCAGGCGCATAGTGCCGATATAAATCCCAGGCGGCATTCCATTTCATATCAATGCCATAAGGCTTGAGTGCATCGAGATAGAGCTTTAGCAAGGCTTCTTCATTGGTGGCGCGATCCCCCGGTGTCAGGCTGGTGCCCATAAAATAGCTCACATCATTAAAGGCACAACCAAGACTGATCGATTGCCAGTCGACGACGGCAAGGGGGTATGGTCCACCAAACATCATATTGTCTAGCCGATAGTCGATATGAATGAGGGTTTTTTTGCCATTAACGTTGACATAATTTGCGATATTTTCGCCGACATTTTTCACCATTTCATGGTCCGTACTTGAGAGGCGGTTATTGTACCTTTCCATAAAATCTGACTGCACCATCTGATAAATCGACGTGGTGGGATCAGGGTCGGCCGAATCCTTAGATGCTAACAATTCGTGCTTGAGTAGTGAGTTGTCGCCCCATCTCGGGCCATGCAATTTTGCGAGTTGTTCGAGCGCAAGCGCTGCCTGATCAACCGTACAACCTTGAATCTGATCTCCCGGTACGCCGGGTGATAAGTCCTGCATGATGATCGCGAAATCATGGGTTTCTTGAATGATGTCTGCGTAGTAAACCTCAGGGGTTTGAATCTCAACGCTTGCGGCAATTTCATTGTAGAAGAACACTTCTTTGATATAGTTTTGTAACGCAATGCCCGTTTGCTTACTAACGGGGTCGTTCGACGCAAATTTCCCAACGACAGAGCTAGGTAGATCACCCTGGCCTTCCAATACGAAACGAACATTTTCGCCTACCTGACCGGTACCAATGCTTTTGGTTGTCATGCTATCGACACGTCCGATGACGCCAGCGTAATTGAGTACCTCCGTCATCCATTCTGGAGTTATATTCTCAGCGTCGTGCATCGGTGTGGGTTTGTTCACGGCTCGATCCTCAGCGTAGGTATCCAAAGAATAAACTATATGACTAGGAGGGCTCAAGATAATGCGAGCTATCCTCCCGCCGCGCACATAGACTAGTGAGCCTAGGAACGAGAACCTAGTGTGGACTATTCACATAAATCACGATGATCAATGTCAGGCAAGTGCTAGATGCCAGGAAAGCCGTAAAGAGGCCAGCGGCATTGAGTTTGAATCTCTTGGTGAGTTCTTCCTGCGTAAAGGTAGTGATGAGGTAGGGGTGGCCTCGATCAAATGGTTTGACGAGGCAATTGTGGGAGGAGGGTTCGTAGTCATCATCAATCTCCTTCATCGCTTGTTGCTGGGCAGCCTGGCGAGCCTGATTCCATTCATCCATATCGATTTCGCCATCGCCGTTGGCGTCGAACCGCTTTAACAGATTGTCTCTGTCTTGCTTCCACTGTGCGAGCAGGAGGCGCGTGCCTACTTTGGCGATCTCTGTCTTGGAACTACCCTGTTCTGACTCAAATTGACCGAGACATAAAATCACCTCGCCCTCTTTGATGAGCCGCTCTGTGTAGCGAAGCTTGCCTTTCTTCCATACTTTTTTCGCTTTGGTTCTCACTTCACCGATCTCTGGATCTACCGCACATAGACCCGTACCATCGTCGATATAGAAGCTGTAGATGCTGGTGTCCTGTTCAACCGTGACCCATTTATTGCCATCGAGCCTTTCGACAAGTAAGTCATACCAGACGCACTGTATGAAAGATCCCCGTGATTTCAGCGGAGTGTCATCGAGAGATCTTGCGTTGCCGACTAACTCGACAAAGCCTTGGCTGGCTGATCGCACCTTGGAGGTGGGTGTGTCGAGAATGATACGGCCATGCCTGATAAATATGAACAAATAGAACAGTGAGCCTAGGGTCGTGATTGTTAGGAGGATGAAAAAGATAAAGCGTTCATGGCTTTCGAGATCGCTATATAGCGTCAAACTGATGTCAGCTATTGCGTCTATCATGTCGACGACGCACTGAGGCTGACATTCGGCGGTAGAAGATCGCTAGTTTCAAATTTCAAGTAGGTCATTGCGGGGAAGCTAAAACCTTTGGCGATAACAACGTCAGGAAACTGCTGAATTCGCGTGTTATTGAGAACCACGGATTCATTAAACGCTTCACGACGATCAGCGATGACATCCTCGAGCTGTGAAATACGTTGTTGTAACGCCAAAAAGTTAGTGTTGGCTTTTAGGTCGGGGTAGGCCTCGCAGCGCAAGAAAAGCTGGCTTAAGTAAGTGCGCATTTGGGTCTCGGCGAGACCTAGGCCCGGAATATCGTGGTTTTCCTGGGCAGAGTGCACGCGGCTTCTGGCTTGCGTAATGGACAACAGTAAGGATTGCTCGTGTTTCATGTAACCTTTGCAGACCTCAACCAGCCGGGGTAACTCGGTGTGACGTTGTTTGAGTACAACCTCAATATTGGCGAAGGCGCGATCCACATTGTTCTTGAGCCTAATGAGGCCGTTATAGACGACCACCGTATAGCCGATTGTGACGATACTGATACCGGTGACAATAATTTCATAAACCATTGTGATGTGTTCCGTTAGAACAAGACCAGTCTTCGAGTCTAGCTTGTTAATGTCACCAAGGCTAGATTGCGGAAGTAGTGAAATAACCTCCTACTCTGCTCAGTTGATGGGGGCTGTAGTCGCCGCTGAGATGCCAACCACCGCATTCGGTTGAGTAAAAAATGCCAATTATTAGCGAGCATCTAACGTGGTTATTGAAGGTGTTAATTTTGATCATCTAACGACTGATCATGCGGCGCTGTTTAAACTGTATAAATCATGGCGACATGACGGCTGGCGCACTCGGTAGCGAGACGCTGGCACAAGTTGCGGAGTCAGGTAGCCGAGTTCGGTTTGGTCAGATTGATATAATAGTGTCCCTAGGTTTCAACCATACTTCCAGCAGGCCAACGTCGAATCTGCATTTGCGCAAAGCGATAGCCTTAAATGTGGGCAGAGACGAGATAATGAATAAAGTAATGGGGTCAGAGAATAAAGTAATGGGGTCAGAGTAAAGTACCAGAGTAAAATACCCTTATTTTACTCTGGTACTTTACTCTGACCCCATTACTTTCCTGACCCCACTACTTTCCGAGTCCATCATTGTCTGCTAGCTTGTCCGCCGACTGGCTGCGCTAGCTGCGAGTTCCCGGAGTAGCACTTCTGTATCATCGAAATTGATACAGGCGTCAGTGATGCTCTGGCCGTACGTTAGTGGCTGACCCTCAACGACATTCTGACGGCCTTCAACGAGGTGACTTTCTATCATCAGACCAATAATGCCCTTGTTGCCTTTCGTCACCTGATTGCTGATGTCGCGAATAACGTCGATTTGGCGAGCAGGAACCTTGCGGCTATTGGAGTGGCTTGCATCAATCATGATGCGAACAGGCAGGCCGGCGGCGGTTAGCATCTTGGATGCGTCCTCCACTGAAAACATGTCATAGTTTGGGTGCTTGCCACCACGAAGAATGATGTGACAGTCGTCGTTACCTGTCGTTTTAAAGATAGCGGATTGCCCACCCTTGGTAACGGACAAAAAGTGGTGTGGCTGTGAAGCAGATCCGATCGCGTCTATCGCGACTTGTATATCCCCGTCAGTCGCATTTTTAAAGCCCACGGGACAGCTCAAGCCTGAAGATAATTCACGGTGGGTTTGGCTTTCTGTTGTCCGTGCGCCAATGGCGCCCCAAGAGATAAGGTCAGCGATATATTGAGGGCTAATGAGATCAAGGTATTCAGTACCGCAGGGTACGCCCATCTCGCCTAGCTCCTGGAGCAGGCTGCGAGCAACATGCAAGCCCTTATTGATCTGAAAGCTATTGTTGAGATCCGGATCGTTAATGAGACCCTTCCAGCCGACCGTGGTACGAGGTTTTTCAAAATATACACGCATGACGACAAACAGGTCATCGGCAAGCTCAGAGCTGATGGCCTTTAGTTTGCGAGCATATTCTAGGGCTGATTTAGGGTCATGAATGGAGCAGGGCCCTACAACGACCAGCAGGCGATCGTCTTCGCCGGTTAGAATGCCGTGCATAGACCGTCTAGCGTCACTGACGGTGTCGCTCGCGTTGCTGGATACGGGTAGGTCCCCGATCAGCTGTTGTGGGGAGATCAGCTCCTGTAATTCCAGGATGCGTAGATCATCAGTAGTCACAGACTCTTTAGCAGTCATCAGCTCGCCTCTTTATATTCGGCGCTATAGTACCACCTGCGTCTGGGGCCTGCGAGGGTCGTCCGGGTGGCGGCTCAGAAAGGTCGTGTAAAAGCCGTCAGAAAGAAAAACTGCAGTTTGTCTTCGATGATGGGACTGTCGGCAGCCGCGTCCAGTAATGTGCTCATTCGCAGTATTGAGGTGACGCGCCATTTGCTCTTGCCCATTGGCAGGCTAACAAGCCCCTGTAGGCCAAGGCGTTCTGCGCCTGCGTCGGCATCATACTCGGCAATGC
>JBLHRT010000065.1:0-11468 GCA_047626255.1 Candidatus Azotimanducaceae bacterium | reverse complement strand
TTCATAAATAACGACTCATCAGAAACGAATAGGAAGAGATATAAAAACAATCATGGAAGTTTGAATGTTGCCTTGTCGCGTCAGGATACAGCAGTTCGATTGAATGCTGTACAGGCGAATTATCCACCAGCCCGGTTATCAAGGCTGAAAGGTTATACGGTGTTTAGCTGCCGTGAACCCGGACTGTGACCCTGCTGGCGCGGTACTTATCTTACATGCAGTGTTTGGGTTTGAAATACACCAGCAGTTGCAGCAATCATAATTAAACCTCTTGATAAGCTCCTCGACGAGATCAGGAGATTCGACTCTTAACGAAATCATCAAGTCTTCTTAACCCCTGCTTAATCTAACTTATTTTGGCTTAACAAACCTAATCTAAACTCCGCACATTCGTTGATCTTCAAAGAGATGATTTATTTGAGGCATCAATTTCTAAGATCATTTGCAAACTATATTCAAGACTAGAGGTGAAGAATGACAGCATTTTGGAACAAGGCTTTACTCGCCACATTTGTGACCGTGCTTGCAGGCTGCGGAGGTAGTGACATTAATATCAGCCCCGTGACCGCAGATACGTCAGTAGACAACTCGGTGAACAATAGCAATAACACGACGGGACCAACAACGAGTAACGCGTGCGCCTCTTATGTTAACAGTGCTGGGCAGTCGATTACAGGAGCAGTTGATGGCATAGACTGTCGTTATCCCCCGACTTTTACTGATGCGGGTAACAACCTGCGATTCGATTTGAGTCTGCAAGAGTTGACCGGTGGTGGTGTGCATATCTTCGAGGGCAGTCTGTTTGTCGGGGAAACTCACGACACGGATGCGAAATTGCTGGCAGCAGGTATTGCTCGCGGTGGAGATGGACCTAGGCTGACAATCGAGGCAGGTGCTGTCTTGGCCTTCACGTCCAACGCGGACTTCTTGATTGTTAATCGTGGTTCGCAGATTTTTGCGGCGGGCACAGCGCTAAAGCCAATCACCTTAACGTCACTGTCTGACATTCAGAGCCAACGTGCTGCGACACCCACACTAGCGTTTGATGCCGTTCAGCAGTGGGGCGGCATGGTTGTCAATGGCTTTGGAATTACGAATAAATGTTCTTACACGGGTTCAGTTGCCACAAGTGACTTGGCAACAACAGACTGTCACGTAGATGCTGAAGGTGCTGCGGGCCTGGATGAGTCACAGTACGGCGGTGGCGACAACGATGACAACTCGGGTCGACTAGAGTATGTCGTTGTTAAGCACACCGGTGCTCAGGTTGCCAATGGCGATGAGCTTAATGGTATTTCATTCGGCGGTGTAGGTCGAAACACCATCGTTGACCATCTGGAAGTGTATTCAACTTTCGACGACGGCATTGAGATGTTTGGCGGTGCCGTAAATATATCTAATTTTGTGGCACTTTATGTACGTGACGACTCCATCGATATCGATGAGGGTTATTCTGGGACGATTCAAAACGCGCTGGTAATTCAAGCTGAATTCGACGGCAATCAATGTATTGAATCTGACGGCATCGGTAGTTTTTCTGGCTTCGCTGCAGCACAAATCGAAGCGATTATTGCCCAGGGTCTTAACAGCCGACCCACTATTAAAAATCTGACATGCATAACGTCAGCTAATTCTGCTGCCACAGCCACTCACGACCCCGGCACTGGCTGGCGCTTTCGTGAAGGTATCTTTGCGACCGTTGCTGATTCGCTGATGATCTCGGCCTTCAGTGCGGACGATCCTGAGACCACTAACAGCTGTTTGCGTATTGAAAACCGCTCGTTGCAGGCCGCCCAAGATGGCGATCTTACGTTCGATTCAGTCATTTTCTCATGTGTTGACAAAACTAATGGTGGCACTTTGCCCAACGGCACCACAACGGAAGCTTTCGCTATTGCGCAAGGTAGCCAATTTGCCACGACATTGACGAACGACGATGTGACAGCAACAGCAAATACCGCGTTGGTATTACTCGAAGGCACACCTGCTATCTATTCAGTTGACTACGCCACAATGGTAGTTGATGGCGCGGCACCTGCGGCTTCTGCTCCGACTAGTGGGACTTTTATTGGGGCTTTGAGTTTGAGCCAAGCCGATTGGACTGCAGGCTGGACCTATGGCATTCGCTCTGGCGCGCGGGCAGTGGATGCAACGGGCGCAGATGTGCCACTGTGGTTTGAGTAAGCGACGCATTACTACCATTGAAAATAGTCAAGAATCCTAAAAGTGGCACCGTAGCCGGTGCCATCTCTTTTTTCAGATGATGTAGTTGAGGCGAGCAATGAAGCCGTTAATTAATATAAGTTTTGGTTCACGTGTGACGGTAGTCACTGCCCTGCTGGTATGGCAGGGACTTGTCCCGGCAACTGCTGTCGGACAGGAAATGGAAGAGATTATTGTCGAAGGCAGGCTGCGTAGTTCAGCTGAGCAATTAATCAACGAACGGATGAGTGAAGAAGTCGTCACCGATTTGTTGGGTGCCGAGATGATAGCCCGTGTCGGCGACGCCGACGTGGCTTCAGCACTGCGTCGAGTATCAGGTTTGTCCCTAGTAGGTAACAAGTTTATCTATGTGCGAGGCCTGGGAGAACGCTATTCGAGTGCGACACTCAATGGTGCAACGATTCCATCCCCTGATCTAAGTCGTAACGTCATTCCCTTGGATATTTTCCCAACCTCCATTGTTGAAACGTTAGCGGTCCAGAAGTCTTATTCTGCTGACAAGTCTGCCGCGTTCGGTGGAGGTAGCGTTGATATTCGCACCAAAAGTATTCCCGCTGAGTTTACCTATTCGTTTCAACTGGGTTCTGCGACTAACTCAGAGTCTCGTGGTGACATGCTGACCTACGCCGGTGGCGGCGATGACAACTATGGTAGGGACGATGGTAGTCGTGCATTATCCGGCGTCATCTTGAGTGCTATTCAACGCTTCTCTGGTGACCTTGATCCCCAGACAATTTTGGCAGGTTTGCAGCGTGAAGGACAAACTGGCGCCAGTTTAGCTGATGCGACAGTTGTTAATCGTCAGCTCGCTTTGGCGCTAAATCGCGATATCAGTATTTTGACAAAAAGTAGCCGGCCTGATGTCGATTTGAAAGGTAATATCGGCAACAACTTTTTTCTTTCAGATGACTGGGAAGTTGGCGCGATGGCCAGCGCTGGCTATAACGCCGGCTGGCGACAGACGAGAGCCGTGGCTCGGGATTTTGTGTTTCCTGACGAACGTTTCGAAACAGAACAAGAATCTACCTATGCAGTCAATATGAACGGCACGTTCAATACCGGTGTCCGTTATACAGATGACCATTTGATTAAAACATCGACCCTGTACCTGCTTAACACCGAGGATGAAACGGCAACCATCGATTACTTCGATGAGAATCGTGAAAAATCTGGCGGATTGGGATTTCGTGAGCAGCGTCAAAAGTTCGAGCAGCGCAGTCTGACCGTTAACCAAATTTCGGGTGAGCATTATCTGGGTGCAGCCACTCAGGAGAGGTTGAAGCGCTTTGTGCCGGACAACGTTTTCAACGTTTTCTCTGATGAATTTCAGGTTAACTGGATGTACTCCCAGGCGCGTGCCAATACCAATATACCTAGCGAGGTGTTTGTGACTTCCAGTACTGTGACCGATCCCGAGACGGGGGACGTCTTAGTCTCAAATGTTGATATCGACAGTGCGGCCGTTGACTACTTGTTCACAGAGCTTGACGATGATGTGACGAGTGCTCGCTGGGAAGTGATATGGCCCGTACTGACGGCGCGATCATCGATTGAGTTCAGCGCTGGTGGTGAGCATGGGCAAAAATCCAGAGCTTACCGGCAAACGCAACTGAGTCTTGGCGTATTGGGTGTTGCTGATCCGAAGACGCTGGAAGGGCCGCTGACTGATGTCTTCTCTAACGAGAATATTACTAATCCAGACAATCAGTTTTTCCTAGATTTAGCCGGCACAAATAATCAGAGCTACCTTGCGGCGACAATGACAGACGCACTGTTCGGCAAAGTAGACTGGATATTTGATGATAAGTGGCGTGTCTCTGCCGGCGCGCGCTGGGAAGACTATCGCCAGGTCGCTCTTGACTGGAATATCTATGCGTTCAGCGCCAGTAGTCCACAGATCTCTAACGACCCGGCAGTTCTGGCGCGCGGGACCTTCAGAGATGACCAAATATATCCTTCGGTATCGTTAACTTACATGACGGAGTGGTGGGCAGAGGTATTCCAGCTACGTTTTGGCTGGAGCGAAACCGTCGTTCGACCTGATTTACGTGAGATTACCGATGCCAGCTACATTGATGCGCGAACAGGGTTCTTGACTGATGGCAACCCTGATGTGCGCCCTGCGGATTTTATGAACGTTGATATGCGCGCCGAATGGATCTTCAACAACTCTGACACGGTGACGATCACGTTGTATCAAAAAGACATTGAAAACCCTATCGAGTTCTTCGAGTCTGCAGCCAGTGATACTAACCGGGCACGAGAGATCATCAATGCAGAGTCAGGTAGGATTTCTGGCCTTGAGTTGGAGAGCTTGAAGTCGCTGGGTTTTCTTGGTCCAGTCTTCGACGCATTCTTTGTACAGGGCAATATCACATGGCAAGATACTGAGCTCGTGGCGGGCGAGCAGGCTGATGCGCCCACTAACAATGTTCGCGAGTTAAGTGGAGCGTCAGACTATGTGGGCAATTTTATGCTCGGATTTGACTCAATGGGCGGCGGCCATGCGGCGACGCTTGTCTACAACGTTTTTGGTGAACGGCTTTACATAGCTGGGCGTAACGGCGAGCCAGATGGCTACGAGCAACCGTTTCACTCGGTAGATATGACGTATAGCTGGTACCCCACCGACTTGATTACGGTGAAGGCCAAGCTGCAGAATCTTCTCAATGAAACGGTGACTATCGAGCGTGAAGGCGTGACTATTTTTGAAGAGAAGCCGGGCATGACCGCTGCCTTAAGCGTCAATCTGACTTTCTAGCCTGACTTTCTAGCCTGACTTTCTAATGTGGATAAAGTTTCCCCTTGGCGCCTTATTTCTCATATTGATGATGGAGTAAGGCGCCTTTTTGTTGGCATATCAACTGTCAGGTTTTAGTCTTTTCTTGAGCTTTCTGAAAGGCCTGGGCAAAGGCATTGTTCATCGGTGCGGATGCAGGCTTGGCGGATTTCTCTTGCCGAGGCTGCTTGGCATTCCGTCGCCCACCACCACCGCGAGCCCCACCGCCAGCATTGGCTTGTTTGTTGTCCTGAGAGTCTTCGCTGGGGAGTTCATCGTCGAGGCGCATGGTTAGGGCGACACGCTTGCGCTCAATATCAATCTCCAACACTTTGACCTTAACGATCTCACCAGCTTTGACCACTTCGTGTGGGTCCTTCACGAATTTGTTAGCCAGGGCAGAGATATGCACTAAGCCGTCCTGGTGAACTCCGATGTCGACGAAGGCGCCGAAGTTTGTCACGTTACTGATGGTGCCCTCGAGTATCATGCCGGGCTCCAGATCTTTCAGGGTCTCAACGCCTTCTTGTAGCTGTGCTGCCTTGAATTCCGGGCGCGGGTCGCGTCCAGGTTTCTCCAGCTCAGTGATGATGTCTTTGACGGTGAATAGACCAAAGTGTTCGCTGGTAAACTGACGGGCATCCAAGTCTTTCAACGCCTTGCTACCGATAAGGTCTTTAACCTGTTGGCCGGTTTTCTCCGCCATGTGTTCTACCAAGGAATAAGCCTCGGGATGTACTGACGATGAATCAAGGGGGTTGCTGCCGTTATGAACACGCAGAAACCCTGCAGCCTGCTCAAAGGTTTTGTCCCCCAGTCTAGGCACTGATTTAAGTTGCTCGCGACTGGTGAACTGGCCATTACTGTTACGGAATTCAACAATATTCTCGGCAATGCTCTGGCTCAGACCAGCAACCCGGCGTAGTAGTGCGGCCGACGCGGTATTCACCTCAACGCCGACAGCATTAACACAATCTTCAACAACAGCGTCAAGGTGACGTACCAATTGTACCTGGCTAACATCGTGTTGATATTGACCGACACCGATTGATTTCGGGTCAATTTTTACCAATTCCGCGAGCGGATCTTGTAAGCGCCTGGCGATAGACACGGCGCCGCGAATCGTCACATCCAGATCAGGAAATTCTTTGGCGGCTAACTCTGAGGCCGAATAGATAGAGGCGCCAGCTTCACTCACCATAATTTTCTGCAGTTTGAGTTCCGGATGACGCTTCATGAGATCGCCGCACAGCTTGTCAGTTTCTCGCGATGCTGTGCCATTGCCGATCGCCAGCAATTCGACATGATACTTGGCTGCCAGTTTGGCCAGCGTTTGGATCGAGTCGTCCCATTGATTGCGTGGTGCGTGGGGGTAGATGGCGATGCTGTCGAGATATTGCCCAGTGTTACTGATAATAGCAATTTTGACGCCTGTACGCAGGCCTGGGTCAAGACCCATGGTGGCCTTTTGGCCAGCCGGCGCTGCGAGTAACAGTTCTTTGATGTTGCGCGCAAAGACTTCGATCGCCGTATCTTCTGAACGACCTCGCAGGTCCGCCATAAATTCGGTTTCGAGATGCATGTGCAGTTTAACGCGCCATGTAAAGCGCACGACCTCTGCCAACCAAGGATCGCCAGGGCGACCTTGATCCTGAATATCAAAATGCTGGGCAATCATGGTTATGCAAGGATGGCTGACGGTCTCGTCATGCTCGACGTCGATTTTCAGTTGCAAGAAATTTTCCTTGCGACCGCGGAACATGGCCAGTGCCCGATGCGAGGGTACCTTACTGACTTTGTCTTTATGTTCAAAATAGTCCCGGAACTTTTCCGCCTCACGCTCCTTACCTTCAATGATATTGGCGATGAGGTCGGCTCGGTCACTGAGATAATCTCGCAAGGTGAGCAGCAGCGAGGCATCTTCGGCAAAGCGCTCCATCAAGATCTGGCGGGCGCCGTCGAGTACGCCTTTGGTCTCCAGAAAAGCGTCTTTGAAGGCTTCGTCCGCGTTAATAAATGCCGCAGCCTCGATTGCCGGGGTCAGCATTGGATCGTTCAGCAGCTTGTCAGCCAGGGGCTCCAGACCTGCCTCAATGGCAATCTGAGCCCGTGTGCGACGCTTTTGCTTGTAGGGTAGATACAGGTCTTCAAGACGCGTCTTGGTATCGGCCTGATTTATCTGACCGCGCAGTTCAGGGGTTAACTTGCCCTGTTCATCAATGCTGCTGAGAATCGCCAAGCGCCGGTCTTGCAGCTCTCGCAAATAATTTAGACGCTCGGCAAGATTACGCATCTGGGTATCATCCAGCGCACCGGTCACTTCTTTTCGATAACGAGAGATAAAAGGTACTGTGGCGCCCTCGTCAAGCAAGCCTATGGCGGCTATCACTTGCTCGGGTCTAACCTTAAGTTCTTCGGCGATACGTACGGGTATATCAATCATGTTTATGATTTATCCTTCAAGCAGCTGGCTGGCCAAATACTCTTCATAGGTACCAAGGAAGTCCACTAGCTTGTTGTCCTTGATTTCGATAATACGGTTGGCGAGTGAGGAGACAAATTCCCGGTCATGACTGACAAACACGAGGGTGCCTTCATAGTGATCCAGAGCCAGGTTCAGAGACTCAATCGCTTCCATATCTAGGTGATTGGTGGGCTCGTCTAGCAACAAAACGTTATGGTCTTGCATTATCATCTTGCCGAACAGCAGGCGGTTCTTTTCGCCGCCCGAGCAAACCTTAACCTGCTTGTCGAAGTCCTCCGTCGAGAAGAGTAGGCGACCCAAGGTAGCACGCACAATATGGTCGTCGTGTTCGGGCTTGCGCCACTGGCTCATCCAATCAAACAGATTCAATGTGCTGTCGAATTCTTTGGTGCTGTCCTGCGGGCAATAGCCCAGAGAGACATTTTCGGCCCACTGGACCTTTCCGGCACTGGGCACAAGGTCTCCCATTAGGCAGCGTAGCAAGGTTGATTTGCCGACGCCATTTTCGCCAATAATGGCGAGTCGTGTGCCAGCTTCAAGGAGCATATTGCTCGCTTTGAACAAGGTCTCGCCGTCAAACCCATGGCTGAGATCTTCCAGCGTTAGGGCTAGACGATGCAGTTTCTTTTCCTGACTGAAGCGAATCCAAGGGCTTACACGACTGGAGGGCTTGATGGTCTCAAGCTCAATTTTATCGAGTTGGCGTGCTCGCGAGGTGGCTTGTTTGGCCTTAGACGCATTGGCAGAGAAGCGACTGACAAACTGCTGTAGCTCGACGATCTGAGCCTTTTTCTTCGCATTCTGCGACTGCTGCCGCTCTCGTACCTGGGTCGAGGCGATCATGTAATCGTCATAGTTGCCGGGATAGACTCGTAACTCGCCGAAGTCGATATCCGCCATGTGGGTGCACACCTCGTTAAGGAAGTGACGGTCGTGAGAAATGATGACCATTGTGCTGTTGCGGGCATTGAGGATGTCCTCAAGCCAGTGAATAGTGTGAATGTCGAGGTTGTTGGTGGGCTCATCCAGCAACAGAATATCTGGATCGGAGAACAAGGCCTGGGCCAACAGCACGCGCAGCTTCCAGCCAGGCGCCACTTCGCTCATCAAGCCAAAGTGAGTGTTGAGTTCAATGCCAGCGCCCAGCAGTATTTCCCCTGCTCGACTCTCAGCGGTATAGCCATCTAGTTCGGCGAATTCGCTTTCTAGGTCGGCGACCTTCATGCCGTCCTCTTCTGACATTTCCGGCAGGGCGTAAATACGATCGCGTTCTTGCTTGACTTGCCACAGGGCTTTGTGGCCCATGATCACTGTGTCGATAACCGTATGATGTTCGAACGCAAACTGATCCTGGCTAAGCTCGCCCACCCGTTCGTTCGGGTCGATGGAGACATTGCCTGATGTCGGGGTCAGAGAGCCGGTAAGGATCTTCATGAACGTTGACTTGCCGCAGCCATTAGCGCCAATCAGGCCGTAACGGTTACCGCCGCCGAACTTCACGGAAATGTTTTCAAACAACGGCTTGGAGCCAAACTGCATGGTGATATTAGCGCTAGTGATCAAGGGATTGGTCCTGCATTAAGAGTGGTCTGGCAAAAAAATGAATATGAAAGCGAGGTTGAGTCCTATTGAGGCGGGACTATAGGGCGTTCTGGCGAAAAAATCGAGTCATGCCGATCATCCTCTCATGCCTTTGTGCCAGACACCGGGCCGTGTTGCATAAACGCATCGATAGCCTCGCTGACACCATCGGGTTCATGAATCGCGACATCGTGGCCGGCCCGCGAAAAGACGTGCAGGCTGGCGTTGGGTAAACGCAGATAGTCCTGCAGATTTGCCGGCAACAAGCCATCGACAGCTCCCGCTAGCATCAGTGTTGGTGTCGTTAGCTGGGGCAGTCGATGCGTCACATTCAGGGCCTGCATCGTCGCGCGACCGCCCAGTAGATGGCCGTCGGAGACGCGCAGTAAATGATCTATTCGCGACTCAAACCAGGCATCGGTCTGAACATCTCGCCGAAACTGAGCGGCTAGCATGTCGCGCTTGAAAAAATCCCGGTCGCCTCGTGCTCTGGCCTGCATACGTTGATCCAGTGCTGCCGGGTCAGCCGGGGCGCTGGTGCCGCCGCTAGGAATAGGTGCCATCAGAATCAAGCGTTGCAGGCGAACGGCATCATCCAGACCGAGCAGAAAGCCCATGCCGCCTCCCATACTGTGCCCGGCATAGGTAAACTGCGCCAGCCCCAGATGATCAGCCATGCCGATCACATCCTTGGCGTATTGCTCAAGTGTATAACCATCAAGCGTATCTTCGCTGTCACCGGTTCCGCGGCATTCCATCAGGATCACCCGATAGGTGTCTTGCAGGCGTGTCGCCACAGGCAGCCAGTTAACCCGCGAGGCGGTATAACCATGGTGCAGCAGTAAGACATCTGCATCTGCAGGTGGGTTACCTGGTGTGTCATACCAGAGTCGCGCGCCGTTTATTATCGCGTGGGGCATGAAACTATACTCCTGTCCTGCGGGATCGACGTGGCTTCATAAGATTATTATCAATGGTAAGCCACAACGTTCGCTGGTTCTAGACGTTTGCCGAGCGCGGGCTGCGCTGTCGAGATTGGCCGGACCGTTGATTGCCGGAGTTAGCCGGGGCACGGTTGCCTGAGACGCTGTTACCTGAGGCGCTATTGCCAGAGACACTATTGCCTGAAGCGCTGTTACCTGAAGCGCTATTGCCCGAAGCGTTATTGCCAGAGACACTATTGCCCGAAGCGCTGTTACCGCTGCGATTGACATTGCCGTTACCGTTACCGTTTGCCGTGCGACCTGCATTGCTACCACTGCTGCGGGGGCCGCTGGTACTGCGCGCGCCATTGCTGCTGCGGGCACCGCTACTGCTGCGCGCGCCATTGTTACTGCTGCTGGCACTGCTCGTGCGGCTATTGCTGTTGCTGGTGCGACCACGGCTATTGTTCGACCGGCCTCGATGTTCTGGTTCTGGTGGTGGTGCGATGCCGCTGGCCTTGAAGCCCTCTGGCACGATTCGAGGCAGTTTGGTATTGAGCAGACGCTCAATATCACGCAACAGCTTTTCCTCGTCTGGGCTTACCAGTGAAAGCGCTTCGCCTTCACGTCCAGCGCGACCGGTGCGACCGATACGGTGGACATAGTCCTCAGGCACATTCGGCAGTTCATAGTTCACGACATGCGGTAGCTGGTCGATATCAAGACCCCGTGCAGCAATATCCGTCGCGATCAACACCTTGACGGTACCGTTCTTGAATCCGGCGAGGGCTTTGGTGCGTGCACCCTGGCTTTTGTTGCCATGAATCGCTGCGGTGTTCAGGCCGTCTTGCTCGAGCTGTTGTGCTAGTCGATTAGCGCCGTGTTTCGTGCGAGTGAAGACCAGCACCTGCTCCCAGTTGTTGGTGCGAATCAACAAGCTTAAAAGTTCACGCTTGCGGATCTTGTCAACGGGGTGAATCGTTTGTTTGATCTTGTCTGCCGTGGCGTTCTGCGTGGCTACTTCGACCATTTTTGGTGAGTTCAGCAGGCCATTAGCTAGGCGCTTAATGTCGCCAGAGAATGTTGCTGAAAACAGCAGATTCTGGCGCTTGCTCTTTTCTGGAAGCAGGGCCATGACTTTGCGAATATCATGAATAAAGCCCATGTCGAGCATTCTGTCAGCTTCATCGAGCACCAAAATTTCAACTTTTGACAGGTCAACGTTACGCTGGCCAGCATGATCGAGTAAGCGTCCGGGGGTAGCGATAAGGATATCGACACCACGGCGCAACTGGCTAGTCTGTGGGTTGATGTTGACGCCGCCGAAAACTACCGTAGAGGTCAATGGCAGATGCTTTGCGTAGCTAGCAACATTTTCAGCCACCTGGGCAGCCAGCTCTCGTGTCGGGGTCAGAATGAGGGCGCGTACGGGTCTGCCGCTACGGGCTGGCTCGGCGTTCTGCGTCAAGCGGTGTAA
>JBLHRT010000064.1:0-11561 GCA_047626255.1 Candidatus Azotimanducaceae bacterium | reverse complement strand
CAAGATCAGTTGCGTTATAACGTCAATGGTATCCTGCTCACGGAAGATGCGTTTGCTAAGCTTAAGAGCGAGATCAAGCTGCAATCAGTACGGGTTAATCTAGCGGATGGTGTGCATATGATGTATGTCGGTAAGTTTCCTGATGTGGCAGGTAAAATGCGTGAGTTGGTCGTCCGTCAAGGTCGGATCAAAATCTGGGAAGATCACTCTGTATTGCCCGCAACCGACACCAGCGGCGTATTTTACGAAGTCTTGCCAAATTCTAAGATCGCCAGCCAGGTACTCGAAGCTGCCCATCAGCAGGGCTAGTGGACTGACCGACAGGAATCTCCGCGATTACCGATGGGAATTCCAGACGGCGCTATTCATGCTAATATCTGCCGTCTTTCAACCTACGTGACTGCGTGTCGGAGCAACCTGTGGCCAAAAATCTCTATCAAAAAGTATGGGACGACCATGTCGTCGGACAACTCGATTCTGGTCAGAACCAGCTGTTTATAGCGTTGCACCTGATTCATGAGGTCACCAGCCCACAGGCATTCGGCATGCTCAAAGATAAAGGCCTGGCGGTGCGTTACCCGTCGCGTACCTTTGCCACCGTCGATCATATTATTCCCACGGATAATCAATCACGGCCTCTGCAGGATGATATGGCTGAGAAGATGATTCAGGTGCTCAGTGATGCAACCGCCGAGGCTGGCATCGAGTTCTTTGCACCGCAGTCCGGTCATCAGGGCATCGTTCATGTGGTGGGGCCAGAGTTGGGTCTTACCCAGCCGGGTATGACGATATGTTGTGGCGATAGCCATACGTCCACCCATGGAGCTTTCGGCTGTATCGCGCTGGGCATTGGTACCAGCCAAGTCCGTGATGTGCTCGCGAGCCAAACGTTAGCCATGGATCCATTAAAAGTGCGTCGTATTTTGGTCGAGGGTGATCTTGGCCCCGGCGTCACCGCGAAAGATGTGGTCTTACATATCATTCGTACTCTCGGTGTCAACGGTGGTGTTGGTTATGCCTATGAATATGCTGGTTCGACTATTGCTGCCATGACCATGGAAGAGCGGATGACGGTGTGTAACATGAGTATTGAGGGCGGTGCACGCTGTGGTTATATCAACCCCGACGCCACCACCTTTGAGTATTTGCGTGGCCGTGAACGCGTGCCCGGCGGTGCAGACTTCGATGTTGCCGTTGAGAAATGGCAGGCCTATGCCAGCGACGTGGACGCGACCTTTGATGATGAGATTGTGCTGCAAGCGGCTGATATCGCTCCCACAGTGACCTGGGGTATTACGCCAGGGCAAGCGATCTCCATTGATGAGTCAACGCCTGACCCTGAGCAAGTTGAAGGGCTCGCGAGGAACTTGGTAACCGATGCGTTGGAGTACATGCAATTGGCGCCGAGCACCCCCATCAAGGGCGTCGCTATTGATGTCGCGTTTATCGGCAGCTGCACTAATGGGCGGCTGAGTGATTTTGAGGCAGTCGCCAAATTGATTCAAGGCCACCATGTGGCTGACGGTGTTCGCGCTATCGCCGTACCGGGCTCTGAAAAGGTCGATAAGGCGGCCCGTGCTTTGGGCTTGCATGAGATTTTTGAAGCGGCAGGATTCGAATGGCGCCTACCAGGGTGCTCTATGTGTCTGGCGATGAACCCCGATAAGCTAGTGGGCGATGAGGTTTGTGCCTCTAGTTCAAATCGAAATTTTATTGGTCGTCAGGGTTCGTCAACGGGTCGCACCATTTTGATGAGCCCCGTGATGGTGGCGGCGGCAGCGCTGAGAGGCCAGGTCGCGGATGTGCGGGAAGTCTTTGGGTTAACGCAGGCCAGCTAGCCCGTCCAGCAATAAGCGGTATCAGATAAGCTGAATCAGATAAAAAGGTAAATCAGTATGAGCGGTGTAAGTATTAATAAAATCAGTGGCAAGGGCGTCTATGTCAAAGGTAATGACATCGATACGGACCGGATTATTCCGGCGCGTTTCTTAAAATGTGTAACCTTTGACGAGCTTGGGCCAGCGCTGTTTTATGACGTGCGTTTCAATGACAAGGGCGAGTCCCAACACCACCCCCTTGATGATCCCAAGCATGCAGGTGCCCAAGTATTGATCTCCGATGCCAACTTCGGCTGCGGTTCGAGTCGCGAACATGCCCCCCAGGCCATCCTAAAGTTTGGCTTCAAGGCGGTTATCGCCGACTCCTTTGCCGAGATCTTTCATGGTAACTGTACGACCCTAGGCGTGCCCTGCATTGTGATGGGAAATGACGATCGGGCGTTACTGGCCGAACTGATTGCGAATGATCCCGATGCTGAATTGATCATCGACGTCGCTGACTTGAAGGTCATTTGCGCGAATCATATTTTCACTGTCAGCATGAAAGGCAGCGCCAGAGAAGCGCTGCTGGCGGCGACATATGATCCCCTTGATACACTCCTTGCCCAACTCGATTCGATCGACGCGACAGCTCGGCGTCTGGGGTATGCGACAGCATAAGAGGGAGTCAGTGGTGGTTAAAAAAGTTGAGATCTATGACACGACCCTGCGGGATGGTAATCAGGGCGAGGGGATAAATCTGAGTCTTGGGGATAAGCTTGATATTACTCAGGCCCTTGATGCGATGGGTATTGATTTTATCGAGGGCGGCTGGCCAGGCTCGAACCCCAAGGATGATGAGTTTTTTAGTCGCGCCCAAGGGTTGCAACTGACGACATCTAAGATTGTCGCCTTTGGATCTACTCACCGCGCCGATGCCAAGCCTGCGGAAGATTTTTTCTTACGCAAGCTCATTGCGGCGCGCGCAGATGTCACCTGTATTTTTGGTAAAACATGGGACTTTCACGTCGAGCATGCGTTGCGCATCACCGCCGATGCTAATTTGGATATGATCTCAGGCTCCATCAGTCACCTGCGAGAGGCCACGAGCAAACCGGTTTTCTTTGATGCTGAACACTTTTTCGACGGTTTCCGCAGCGATCCGGGTTATGCGCTGGCGACCTTGCAGGTTGCCAAGGACGCGGGTGCCAGTCGCATCATTCTGTGCGATACCAATGGGGGTGTGATGCCCCATGACTTGGCCCAGGCAATACGCGAAGTGCGCAAGGCCATACCGGACATCATGCTGGGTATTCATGTGCACAATGATGGTGGGCTTGGTGTGGCAAATACCCTGCGCGCTATTGAAGAAGGCGTGATTCAGGTACAGGGCACCATCAATGGCATTGGCGAGCGTTGTGGCAACGTCGACTTAACCAGTGTGTTGGGCAATCTTGAACTCAAATTGGGCTACCAATGCCTGCCTGAGGGCAAGCTAAAAAATCTAACCAACCTATCTAAACGCATCTGGGAATACTTGGGTGTTGACGGTCCATCGGGTCAACCCTTTGTGGGACCATCGGCGTTTGCTCACAAGGGTGGAATTCATGTCAGCGCCGTGCAGCGCAACCCAGAAACCTACGAGCATATCAGGCCAGAGCAGGTGGGTAATGCCCGTAAGATATTGATCAGTGAATTGGCTGGCGGCTCGAACTTGCGCGCCAAATTGTCTAATCGTTATCCTGAGCTGGAAAGTACCGCGCTGGTGAAAGGTATTCTCGAAGAAGTACAAGATCGTGAGCATGCGGGCTACTCGTTCGAAAATGCGGACGGTTCCTTCGACCTGGTTGTGCGTCGGCATCTGGGTAAGTATCAGCCGCTGTTTGAAACCCTTTACTATCGAATCTACAGTCCCAGTAATGAAAATCTTGGTGGCGATGGTGATTCCGATGTTGACGGTTTGATTGAAGCATCGGTCAAAGTGCGTGCTGGCGGTGAGGTCAAGTTGTGTGCTGCCGAGGGTCACGGCCCCGTTGATGCCTTGGACAAAGCCTTGCGCCAGGCGTTGCTGGAACCGTTCCCCGTGTTAGCCGACCTACACCTGACTGACTTCAGTGTCAAGGTCGTCAACAGCACAGAAGAAACCGCCGCCAAGGTCAGGGTGTATTTAGAGCACAGTTTTCAAGGTGAGATCTTCGGTACGATTGGCGTCAATGTCGATATTGTCAAGGCGAGCTGGAATGCCCTGATTGAGGCCTATCATTATGCGCTGTTGCAGCATGATGACTTCGCTCGTGAAGTGGTCCAGCCCGCGTAGGTGATAAGTACCACGTAGCGCCAGTCCTGAGCTTACCCCGTAGGTGAGCCATCGACTGCATCAGAGGTTTAGCGACATGACGTCCCCCATTTCCAGGCTGGTAACACCTGTGCCCACGGCCGTGGCTTGGCACGACGGTAATCTTTGGTTACTCGACCAAACACGCCTGCCGTTTGATGAGCACGTCTTTCATTGCGATACACTGGTATCGGTATACGATGCTATTCGCGCGCTGAAAGTCAGGGGTGCTCCGGCCATTGGTATCGCGGCTGCCTATGGCATGCTGGTGGGGCTGGATCCTGGCAGCGATTTGCCCGTTCTACTTCGTCGCAGAGCCGACTATTTGATCAGTGCGCGCCCCACGGCTGTTAACCTTGCTTGGGCGGTGCAACGCATGTTGGCGGCAATGGTGAGTGCCGTTCATCACGGTGTGCAAGGTGATGCCCTGATCGAGCGCCTTGAACAAGAGGCTATGGCGATTCATGAAGAAGATAAAGCAGCGTGCCGAGCTATTGGCGAATTTGGTGCGCCCCTGGTGGCTCAGTTTCCAAAAGTATTGACCCATTGTAATGCCGGCTCGCTCGCCGTATCCGAGTTGGGTACCGCGTTGGCGCCGATCTATGTCGCCGCTACCCAAGGGGTTGCCGTGCATGTATATGTGGATGAAACCCGGCCGCTGCTGCAAGGCGCTCGCTTAACCGCGTTCGAGTTGGGCCGTGCGGGTGTGAACCGTACCTTAATTACGGACAATATGGCAGCTCATGTTATGGCTCAGGGTGAGGTGCAAATGGTGCTGGTGGGCACTGACCGCGTCGCCGCTAACGGCGATGTGGCGAATAAGATAGGCACGCTGGGTTTGGCGATTCTGTGTCAGTATTTCGGTATTCCTTTTTACGTGGCCTGTCCCGCCTCGACTATCGATCTGGAAACGCCGACAGGGATGGATATTCACATCGAGCAACGACACGCTGACGAGGTTCTGCAAGTGGCAGGTGTAGGGTTGGCTGAGGCTGACACCCCCGTCTTCAATCCAGCTTTTGATGTGACGCCGGCGGCATTAGTGACGGGCATTATTACAGATCGAGGTATCGCTACAGCACCCTACGGGCCAGTCTTGGCGGAGATTGTTGCTGCCAGCCTTGCGTGTTAATTAGCGGAGACTGCTTGAGTCGCGTGACGACGCAATCAAGGTCAGGTTGCCGGGCGTTATGGTGTCCTGAGTTTCGATAATTTGAGTATCCGACATCCTGTAGGTTTTGTGATTGCCGGTGCCAGGCCAGCGGTCTGGCGAACATGACACCGTCAGACGACGCCCTGAACGAAGTTTGAGTTAGCTGCTGACGCCACAGGGCTAATGATGGAAGTAAAGTGAAATGTGCTGTCGAGCGCTTGTTATCAGCGCCTAAAGCCATTCACAATGGGTACGTCCTTCACACGTGAGTTGAATATGACTGAGAATACCCCTGAGACAGCGGTTGTTGAGAAGTCTTTTGCCGAGAATCAGCCAGTGATCATCGCCTTGATCGTGGTGGGTGTGCTGATCGTTGGTTTTATTGCCTACCTGTTATCTAGCGCACCGCCTCTGGCGCCTGTCGTGTCTGTCCCTGTGCCGATTATTGCGCGAGCCCCAGTGGTCGAACCAGAACCTGAACCAGAACCAGAACCCTTGCCGCCGGTCGTCGTTGAGCCCGAGCCTCCTGCCTTTGTTCTACCGTCACTGAATGACAGCGATCAGCTCATTCGTGATGGGGTACTGAGCTTAACCCGAGAAGAATCGATCAATACGTGGCTGAGCCCTGCTGAGCTGGTGCGAAAATTTGTTGTGTTGGTGGATAACGTCGCCGGCGGTAATATTCCTAAGGATGCGGTACGGGTGCTGGCGCCAACGGGGCCGTTTAAAGTGACCCTGATTGAAGAGCCGACCGACGCCAACTCAATCGTGATGCCGTCACTAGACCCGCTAGCTGAGGCCGTTTATTTGTTGGATACCGAGAGCTACAGTCGCTTTGATAGTGTGACTCGCGTATTTGTCTCTCTGGATGCGCGTCGTGCGGCAGAGTTTTATGGTCTATTGCAGCCCTTGTTTCAGCAGGCCTATGGCGAGCTGGGCTATACCGACCGGCAGTTCGACACGATAGTTTTCCAAGCGATTAATCGCCTGCTAGAAACTCCTATTGTCGAAAAACCTATCCGCCTGGTGCGCCCCGTGGTGATGTATCTCTATGCAGATCCGTTGTTAGAGAACCTGAGCCCTGCGCAGAAACAATTGATGCGAATGGGGCCTAACAATACGCATGCCATTCAGGCCAAGCTGGGTGATCTGGCCCGTGAACTGCGGGCTCTGAATGTCGAGTCACGCTGATCGCTATAGCGCGAGCTGAAGCGGCGCGCCACCTCAGCGGTATGTTGGTGGGGCTGATGCTCTGTGTCGCGGGTCAGCAGGTCACGGCGGCGCATGCCGGCGATGCAGAATTTGAGTTGGCTCAGGCGGCGGCGAGTGGCGGCCGCTATCGAGATGTCATTGAAATTTTGGATGCGTTGCTACTCGACCCAGATTTGGGCGCGGCGGGGCAAGTGGTTGCGTATTCGAACCGTGGTATCGCCTACAGCCTTCTCAGTGCCTACGGTCTGGCGAAGCAGGACCTAGAGGAGGCGCATCGTCTTGATCCGCAACATAGGTTGACGCTGAACCATCTGGGTATGATTGAGGCTGAGGTGGATGGCAACCCGAAGGCCGCGGTCAGGTACTTTGAGCTGGCGGCGTCGGCCGGATTTGCGCCTAGCCAGGTGGCACTCGCTGATTTACTGCTGAAGGGTGAGGGTGTGGCGAAGGATGAACGTCGTGCCTTCGGCCTCTATCTATTAGCCTCCAAGGCAAATTATCCGCTAGCTTATACTGGACTGGGTGAAATGCTGATGCGTGGTATTGGTACGACCAGAGATGCGCCTCAAGCAATTGTCTGGCTTGAGCGTGCAGGATCTGCGGGTGTGGTTGAGGCTAATTATCAACTCGGACTGGCCTACGAAGTCGGCACAGGTGTGCGTATCGACGCGGTGGCTGCCGTCGCGCACTATCTGACGGCGGCCAGACAAGGTCATGTTAGGGCACAGATAGCATTGGGGTATATGTATCGACACGGCTTGGGTGTTGGTCAGAGTTATATTAAAGCCGCGTATTGGTATCGCCTGGGGGCAGATCAAGGCGAGGCGACTGCCCAAAATCGTCTAGCGTGGCTGTTAGCAGCGTGTCCCGTGAAGGATGTTTGTAACGGCGAGGCCGCGGTCTCATGGGCGCAACAGGCGGTACGGCAGGCATCGATTGCGCGTTATCTTGACTCGCTGGCAGCTGGTTACGCGCGCATGGGTGAATTCGAGATGGCTATCAATACACAACAGCGCGCTTTAAGCATCGATGACCTAGGCGGTGATGATCGCGCGTCATATGAAAGTCGTCTGCATCTCTATAGACGCGGTGAGCCTTATCAACTGTAGTCGCCTGCTCGACAGGCGACGCTAGTGCTGATCCGCTTCTTGCAACACTTGCGTAGCTTTTCTCTGCCCGTATCCCTCGGTGAGTGGCTGGACTTGATGGCGGCCTTGCGTATCGGGTTAGTCTTTGCCGACCTCGAGCAATTTTATTTCTTGTGTCGTTTGTGTCTCGTTAAAGACGAGAAATACTTCGATCGATTTGATCGCGCCTTCGCAGCCTACTTCGACGAGCTGGATAATTGGCAGTCTGGGTTGCAGACGCCCGCTATTGAGCAGGCCTTGGTAACACTGTTGCCAGAGACGATCAGGGATTGTGTTGCAACTGATTGGCAAGGTTTGCTGGATGATCCAAGCTGTCAAGATCACAATGTTGACGTTGAAGGATTGTCTGATGGTGAGTCAAGCGGCGACGCTCGCGATAAGCGACATGATGGTTTGTCAGATGCAGACTCTGAAGGTGAAGGTGAAGGTGAAGGTGAAGGTGAGGGGCAAGACGAAGGCAAGGGCGCTGGTGAAGGCCAGGGCGGCGAAGGTGATGGTGAGTTGGGCTTATCTGGGTTTGGACATGGGGAGCAGCCCGCAGGCGGTATTCGCGATGATAGTGACGCGGCATCGATGGGTTCAGCGTTAAAGGTTTGGCAGTTGCGTCAGTACAAGGACTATGACCCAAACGCCGAGTTGGGTGCTCGTAATATGAAGATGGCGCTACGACGCTTACGTAAATTTGCCCGAACGGCCATTGATGTCGAGCTAGACCTGAAAGACACGATCCACGCGACGGCGAATAACGGCGGGTTTTTGTTGATCAAAGAAGTGC
The DNA here is from genome assembly GCA_047626255.1 of Candidatus Azotimanducaceae bacterium. GTDB lineage: Bacteria > Pseudomonadota > Gammaproteobacteria > Pseudomonadales > Azotimanducaceae > UBA4582. Next base: position 3,121 of record JBLHRT010000064.1, on the reverse strand, counting down.
CGGAACGTCGTAACTCGGTGAAGGTGTTGTTGTTACTTGATGTGGGTGGATCAATGGATGAGTACGTTGAGCGCTGTGCGCAGTTGTTCACGGCGGCACGTTCTGAGTTCAAGTATCTGCAGTCGTTCTACTTCCACAACTGTATCTATGAATCCCTATGGCATGACAACGCGCTGCGCCAGGAAGACCGCGTCAAAACCCTCGATGTGTTACGAAAATTCGGTGCCGACTACAAAATCATTATCGTTGGGGACGCGAGCATGGGGCGCCAGGAAGTTACGGAGAAGGGGGGTAGCGTTGAGCACTATAACGCCGAGTCAGGGGAGGTCTGGCTAGAGCGGTTGCAGCAGCACTTCAGAAAAGTCATCTGGTTAAATCCGGTAGCGCCGCATCAATGGCGAGACAGCCAGAGTGTGATGTTGATTGAATCGTTGATGGAAAAGGAAATGTATCACCTGAGTGTTGACGGTATAGAGCAGGCGATGAAGTCGTTAGTGCGGTAGGCCTTTATGCCGGCAAGCCCTCGAGCATTTGTGGTGGGTTTTAGTCGGGTGAGACTTGGCGGATGGGTTGCTGGTTGAGGAAGGCTTTGATGTTTTCTTGTAGCTGCACGACCAGACGTTGGCGTGACTCGCGCGCCGCCCACGCGACGTGGGGCGTGATGATAAGGTTGTGAAGTTTGGCGTTGAGTAATGGGTCGTGCTGGTCTGGGGGCTCCGTCGCGAGCACATCGACGGCAGCGCCGGCGATAATGCCCTGTTGCAATGCCTGCACCAGAGCTTTTGAATCGATGAGTCCGCCGCGTGCAGTATTCACAATTAACGCTGACGGCTTCATCATGGCGAGCCGTGATTGATTGATCAAATGATGAGTTTGGGCTGTTAGCGGACAATGTAGGGTGAGCACGTCTACTCTGGGTAGTAGGTCTTCTAAAGGCAGGGAAGGGGGCTCGTCAGGATCCACACGTCGAGCCTGGGTGGGCGCAACGCCGGGACGTCGGGCAGTGATAATCTCCATACCAAGACTGCGTGCCACAGGAGCGACGTGGCGTCCAAGTTCGCCGTAGCCAACGATGCCAAGGGTTTTGCCGCTGAGCTCAAGAATAGGGTGGTCGAGTAAGCAAAATACAGGGCTATTCTGCCATTGACCTTCTTTCACGTCGTCCACATAGTGGATAAGGCGTGTCGTTAGTGCCAGCATCAAGGCAATAGTATGTTGTACAACCGAGGCCGTTGCATAGCCAGTCGCATTACAAACCAGCACTTGCTGCTTTTGTGCTGCCACCAGATCAATATTGTTGGTGCCGGTGGCCATCACGCAGATTAGCTTGAGTGTTGTTGTTTGCTGGATGTCTGTTGCTGACAGTGTGACTTTGTTGCTCAGAACAACATCCGCACCTTTAATACGCTCGGCTACTTGTGAGACGTTGGTAGACGTGTACATCTGCCAGTCATTAATAACGTCAGTGAGCGGTGACAGGTCTATGTCCTGTCCCAGGCTGGCAGTGTCGAGTATGACTCCTTTCATCGGTGTTGCTCATATGGCTGTGATGCCATACTAGCACTGCGATATCAAGTAGTGGTAGACAGGCTAGAAAAGTTCAATATCGTTTTCCGTGTCAATCATCGGCCGTTGACGGGCCGGTGCGGTTTTGGCAGGAGTCTTTTGGTTGCTGGCGCTGTCATGTGCTGTTTCGGCGAAGGGGTCGGCGCCAAAAGGGTCCTCTTCCGCGAAGGGGTCGACTTCTGCTGCTGTTTCAGCAAAAGGATCTGTTTCAGCAAAAGGATCTGCTTCAGCAAAAGGATCTGCCCTAGGGAAAGGATCTAGGTCGTCAAGTTTTTTGTTGGGAATACCGGTGAATAAACCGTTGAAAATAGTCCTTTCCTCGGCGGTCGTGTATCGGTTGGTGATCCCTTGCAGGTAGGTTTCGCGGGTTTTGTCAGAGCCATCTAGACTTTCGTCTTCAATGCCTGCGCGTAGCTGCAAGAGTTGCGTCTCGATGTGTTCGATAATCTGACCAAGTCGGTCCTGAAATTGGAAGTGAACAACGGCATTCATGATCTCACCTCGCATGGCGGTGCTGATGGTAGCCATCACGTTGTCAGATTCAGCGAGGGTATAGGTCGTGAGCTTGTGCTGATTGATCACTTCGCCGACAATTTCTGTGGCGCGAGTGGCAATCACCTGTTCTTGCTTAGCCGATGCCGAGAACTGCTCGATGATCGTTGTAATCTTCTTTGAGATCGACTCTACCTTGCCGCGAATCTCGGTGCCAGTTTGTCCTGATTTGGACGCCAGCGCGCGGACCTCGTCGGCTACCACGCTGAAACCGCGTCCCATCTCCCCGGCGCGAGCTGCTTCAATCGCCGCATTCAAGGCCAGCAAATTGGTTTGGCTCGCGATCTTCTCAACATCTGTGGCCATCTCAGTAAGAGACACGGTGGCGTCCCCGAGTTTCTGAATCTCTCTGACGAACTCACCTTGCATATCGACGAGTTGTTGTAGGCTACTGGTGACCTCAGTCAGATCACGCTGAATACTATTTGCTGTCTCATGTACCTTCGCGCGAGTGGCCGATGCCTGGGGGTTACCGTCCACGTTAGAGGCAGAGATAGAGATTGCCGCTGACAGATTAGTGCAGATGTCCGTAAATTTCGATGACAGACTAGCAATCTCGTCAGTACCCGTTTGCTTGACGCTCTTGAGTTGCGCTTCCCACAGCGTCAGACTCGAGGCGATGAGTTCTGTCGGCAGAGTTCTAGGCTCTGGCACGTCCTCCACCGCTATACTCGCCAGCGACTCAGTTGCTGCGCTATCCGCCATTACCTGTCTACCGACAAGCGCTGCGATGCTGATAAGTGTCAGGCACAGCATGGCTGCGCTGATGACATCAGGATAAAACCACGCACGAATTGCTTCGCCGAGTAGTAGAGGTAACAAATACATGAGGGGATAATACACGGTGTTGTTCTTCCCTTTAACGAACGCCATGCATTAAGGGTAGACGAGTATTCTAGGAAAGGCAGGAAGAATGCGTGCTGGACGAAATATTTTTGGATACTAGTGTGATTGAAAAGGGATTGGATGTTTTCTTTTAAGGAGTGAGCTGCTGTTCGGCATA
>JBLHRT010000063.1:0-11583 GCA_047626255.1 Candidatus Azotimanducaceae bacterium | reverse complement strand
GATGCATAAATCACTCCTTCGATCCGCGGTGTTCCCGTAGCGAATATTTCATCGAACGGGCGTATCGCGTGACGCTCAAACTAATGAATGGATAGGCTGATATACGCTCCCGAAAAACCGGTTAGCTAGATTCCCCGGAAATATCTGCCCGCCTACCTTAAACGCTAGTTCATAGGTAGGGTTTGCGCGTTCTGTTGACCCCCTTTGGGACGACGTAAGGTGTTGATCTGCCGACCAGCGTCTCAATCAATTGCAATTCCTGGTCATCATGGTTGATAAATGGCGCGGGAATAATCCGTTCGCGAGCGTTGGTGTTTGCGAGCACATAACGGGGTGCATCGTGGTGTTTAGACGTGATCGCCTCGTTAATAGCGGGATTGTCACTGGTGGCGATATCCGTTTCTCCATAGCAGGTGCAGAGGTAGGTAAGCGCCGCATTACTCTCGAGATACACGCCGGTGCCGCGAATGGATATAACGGCGCTGGGCGTGCGTATTTCTGTCTGGCGCGTGGCGAAGACGCTCAAAAGCTTGCCCTGTTGCAGTTCGTAATGACCGCCGATGGTGTGTCGATTGATGATCAAGCGGCTATTGGCGCGGAGAAGAAATGCGTCTTTGGCGACAACGAACACGACCTCAGTAGAGTCGTTGGTTTCAATCGTGTCACCAGGGCCCACTCGGCTGCTGATGTCGCTGGCCTTGCCGTTGACAGAAAAGCTGCCGGCATACTGGAAGATAGACGTGCTCTGGGGCATCATTCTTGGCCTGGGCAATGCGCGAACTACGCGCGCATTGCTGCTGCAGCCTGGCAGTGACGCAAGGGCGCCGCTGGCCAGCATGCTCAGTAGTATTCGTCTGCGCCTAAGGTCGATATCGGTTAATGTGTCCATGGAGCATCCTTGAACTGGTCGGTTAACACTACCCAAGATAGGCGGAATCATCAAAATGAATATGCGCCCTATTATCTGTATTGCCCTGTCGTCTGGGCTGATAACCATCAACAGTGTCGAGGCGGCCGCCTATGGCAGTGGTTGGTACTTTGAGGCTCAGGCTGCATCTGCCTATGCCAGTAACATCAGCCGCTCCGAAGATAGCTACCCAGTTATTGAAGATACCGTATCGAGTGTAGGTGGTGGCATCGGTTATGCTGATATGTTCAGTGAAAATATGCGCTACAGCCTGTCCGCCTATGTGGATTACAACCGCTTTACGCAGAAGAGGGGATTGTCCAGAACGGCAGTGAACGTGATGGGGCAGGTGATATACCAGCCTAGAATTGGTTATGAGAATCTCTGGTACCAGGCCTCGTTGGCCCTGACGCATCTTGATCACCGTCAGGCTCAGGGTCGCGACGGTGATCAAGCGATACTGGATCTTGGTGTAAACCGGCGCATGACCATGGCGACAACTGGCCGGCTTGGCTATCGACTACGGCAGTTTTCCTCGACACATAGCGCTAATAATCAGTCCGCCTATGACCAGATTAGTCAGCAACTCTACGTTGAGCTTGAGTTAGACCTGGTGAGCGATGGCGCCGTTGATCTGGCCCTAGTGACTGAGTATGGTTTCTCACGGGGTGATATGTTGGCCTCCGGTCCAGATGATCTGCTGGTGGGGCTGCCGGTTGACGCGACCAGTCCGGACCCTGTATTTACGCTTTGTGGGGCCTCAGGTTGTCGGACATGGTCTGCCTACCGTAATGACGGTCGATTGCAGACGTTAGATGTAGGGCTGGTGCTGGTAGTCGATCAAGTGAGTATTGACCTCACCACTCGTTACGTTGATATGCAAACAAATCAGCAAAGTAGTTATCAGGGTTGGCAGGTGCAACTTGGTGCAGTGTGGACGCGTTGACAATATGTCGAGCAAGGCGGAGTTTACGTCTAAAGGCGACAAGTGATGCTGGTGGCAGGTGAATATTTGACCGTGAATACATCAGTACGATTGGACCTTCATGGCGCTTTGTAGAAGGTTCTGCAGATTGCTAGGATGGGTGCTTCCGACCTGATGCTTCGCCAGAGACATGCCTATGTTTTCTTACCTGTCACACTTTTGTTTTCTAAGCTTTCGCTTTCCACGGTTTCGTTTTTCACATCATCGTCTACCAGTGCAGATCGTATGGGTGCTCGCCGTGTGTCAGGCGCTGGTGAGTTGCACTACGCACGCACCTGACGTGCGAACGAAGGTTGGTGTGTTCGAGCATAGTATCAACGCCGCCGAGACGCCGTGGAGTTCTCAGCCATTTGATAATCACCCGGATAAATTTACTTTTGCCTTGTTTTCGGATCTTACCGGCGGTGAGCGGCCCCACATATTTAGCACGGCAGTCGCACAATTGGCGTTGCTGCGCCCCGAGTTAATCGTCAATGTGGGAGACCTGACCGAGGGCGGCACGCTCGACAACGTTATCATCGACAGGCAATGGCAAAGCTTTCACCGTCGGGCTGACAAGGCCTCTACCCGCATTTTCTACACGGGGGGTAATCATGACCTCGCGAATTTGGCCCAGCGCCAAGTCTGGCAAGCCGAGCATGGGCCTCGTTACTACCATTTCATTTATAAGAATGTCCTGTTCTTGGTGCTTGATACGGAAGATCACCCGGCTGAAACATTAGCGCAGATCCGGGGCATGCATACGGAGGCCATGGCGCTAGTGACTAAACAGGGCTGGGGTGTATTGGGTGAGACGGCCTATGCGCAGCTGCCATCGACTCAGACAGGTGAAATCGGGATAGCCCAGGCACGCTATGTGACTCGCGTGATTGCTGAAAATCCGAGGGTACGCTGGACGTTTGTGTTGATGCACAAACCGATCTGGAACCGGGTGGGTGAGCATAACTTCACGGCTATCGAGGCGGCTCTGGCATCGCGGCCCTACACCGTGTTTCATGGGCACAATCATTTTTACAAGCACACCGAACGCTTGGGGCGCGATTATATCCAGTTGGGTACCACGGGGGGCGTGCAGTTTGCAGACAAGAATTTGTCTGTTGACCATGTGTCGTTGGTGACCGTGGATGGCGACGGCATCGATATCGCCAACATCAAGCTATCCGGTATTTTCGATAAAACCGGACGCGTTCCTCATGAGGGAGCAGCTATCGATTAGATGCTTGCGCCTTTGCCTCAAGGGCGCGGCCAATGATATCGGCAAATTCAGCGCCCTTGCCGGCACGTATTTCTTCAATGGTCAGTCCTTGCATTTCGTGTGGGAAAACCAGCCATTTATCGGTCGCATGGACGTAAAAATCAGGGGTGATATCGGTCATGTTGCGGCTTGGCTTATACCAAGGGCAGGCCACTTTCACCGAGGCCGGCATATTACGTCGGCACTTGAGTTTGAGCTTGTCGATGATGGCGCGAATTGATCGGCCTGAATCAAAAACGTCATCGATGATCAGTAATTCCTGGTCGGCCTCAACATTCTCAATCACATAGTCAAGCCCATGCACATGGATCTCTTTGGATTGCATGTCGATGCCATAGTAGGACGAGGTACGGATTGCGATATGATCCGTTTCGATACCCAGATAGTCCAAGTACTCCTGGACCGCGATACCTGTAGGGGTGCCACCGCGCCATACGCCGATAATGAAGTGGGGCCGGTAGCCGCGCATATAAATTTGCTCAGCCAGTCGCATTGAATCAAGCAGGAGCTCTTTGGAGGTAATAAATTGCTTTTCCATAACTGTCCGTCTATCTATGTCATCTACGCGTTCAATGAGTATGCAGGTTTCGCCCGCCTTCCGTTCATGGGCAGGATGAGCGGGGGTTGGCGAGTATAGGTTTAATGGTCAGCTAATTCAATCTGGCCTGCAGATGCAACCGCGGGCAGTGCCAGATATACTCAAGCGCCTAGGGCTACAAAACCCAGGCTATCTTGAGTGAACTCAATTATGACTACTACAGCGTTGATGACCCACCTATGAGCAGGCAGAGCAAGAGTAATTTGCGACCGATCAAAAGTCTGAACTTATTATCGTATCGTGAGATTGAGGGGCTCATGTCATCTCAGGCCACGGTGAGGAACCTCTTTCGGGAATGCGCCCTGGCGGTGCTCAATACCGGCAATGATGAGGACGACGTCAATAAGTTATTAGCGTCTCACGAAGACTTCAGTATCGAGGTGGAGCGCGAGTCTCGTGGGCCGAAAATCACTGTCAACAATGCGCCGTCATCAGCATTTGTTGATGGCCGGATGATTCGCGGCATACAAGATCACCTGTTTTCGGTGTTGCGGGACATTGTTTATGTCAACCACACCTTATCTATCGACGGTGTTTATGACCTCAACAGCCGCCGTGGCGTGACTGACGTCGTGTTCGATATACTGCGTAATGCGACGATTGTCCGACCCGATCTCAAGGCTGACTTGGTGGTGTGTTGGGGCGGCCATTCTATTGGTAGGCCGGAATATGATTTTACCAAGGACGTCGGCTATCAATTAGGTCTGCGTGGCCTAAACATCGCCACGGGCTGCGGGCCAGGCGCCATGAAAGGCCCTATGAAAGGCGCCGCCATTGGCCACTCCAAGCAACAAATCGACAAGCGTCGTTATGTGGGCATAACTGAGCCGGGTATTATCGCGGCCGAGGCTCCCAATCCTATTGTGAATGAATTGGTGATTTTGCCGGATATAGAGAAACGTCTAGAGGCGTTTGTCAGGGTGGCACACAGTATCGTCGTTTTTCCTGGCGGCGCCGGCACTGCAGAGGAAGTTTTGTATTTGCTGAGCATCTTGCTGCATGAGCGCAATCAGCATATCCCCTTCTCATTCATCATGGTGGCCCGCAAAGAAAACGAGGACTACTTTGTCGCTCTGGATAGCTTTATCCGTGCGACCCTTGGCGATGCAGCGACCCGCTTTTACAAAATCGTGATCGGGGATGCGGCAGAAGCGGGCCGTATGGTGCGCGCTGACATTGACAAGATTCGCAAGTATCGGCGTCAAAATGATGAGTCGTACGGCTTCAACTGGGAGCTCTATGTGGAATCAGACCTGCAGAATCCCTTCGAGCCGACCCATGCGAACATGGCTGCGTTGAAGCTGCACAAGAGTTTGCCGCCCCATGAGTTGGCAGGACAAATCAGAAAGGCCTTCTCAGGCATCGTCGCCGGCAATGTTAAAGCCGCCGGGCTGGCAGAAGTGCGTGCTCATGGGCCGTTCAAGCTGCAGGGTGATCAGGAGATCATGGCGCAGCTGGAGACGCTGCTCGGACAATTTATTGCTCAGAAGCGCATGAAGATTGACGTCGACAACTACGAGCCCTGTTGGGTGCTTGCCAATGAGGCCCCTGAAATCGAAGGGTAATAAGCGCGGTGAGATTAATAGCCTTGCTGTTATGCGGGTTAATCGCCCTGTTTTTCGTTAACAGGCATCTGCTGGGTGTTAATTCAGGCGTTATCGCACCGAATTGGCGGCGCGAGTCCGCAACCGCGGAGGATAAAGTCGCTGAGAAAGTCGCTGGTCTGCTGAATAAACTGCTTTGAGTAGGCTCGCTGATTGCTGACCAGCAATATCTGAGCCTGAAAGTCAGCGTAGTGCTGCGTCACCGACCAGATCAGAAAGATCAACTGCATGGGTTCCACCGTGGCCATTTTGCCCTGATCGACCCACTGAGCAATGGTGCTGGCGCGGGCCAGCACGTAGGGCCGTATTTCCTGTTTAATGTGGTTGGCGAGTTGTGGTGCACCTTGAATGATTTCATTCGCAAATAAACGTGATGCTGAAGGCTCGTCGAACGAGAACTGTATTTTTTCACGTACGAACTCATCAATCAGTATTGCCGGATCATCATCGCGATTGAAATCGCTAAAGAAGTTATTCCAACGCCCCACAATGTCATCGAGTACCGCCAGGTACAGACTGGACTTATTGTTGAAGTAATAATGCACATTGGCTTTGGGTAAATCAGCACGATCGGCAATGGCTTGCATGCGAGTGCCCTGATAGCCATGCAAAGCAAACTCTTCCTGAGCCGCGGCCAGCACTCGTTGCCGAACCTGTTCGACCTTTTGGGCTCTGGGTCCGATTTTCTGCGTTGTTTTGGTGCTGTTGACAGAGATATTTTTCAAGGGGATTCTTGGTGCAGGGTTAGCAAGTATGGGATACTCTAGCATCAAACCTATCCAAATGGTCAAGTTTACTCAGATCAATAGGTGGATAAGACGTGATCAAGAAGTAGGTAAGAAGTGGATATGAAAATATGGATTAACCAGCTGGCCTTCGATCTCGACGGACCTGCAGACGAAACCGTGTTGCGATTTTTGCGGCGCCAGGGACTGCGCGGTACCAAAGAGGGTTGCGCCTCAGGTGACTGCGGCGCCTGCACAGTCATGCTCGCCACGCTCACCCCTGTTAGCAGTGATGGTCGCTTGGTTGATGACGCCTATACCACCTTCAATGCCTGTATCGCGCCGGTGGGTCAATATGCTGGTCGCCAGCTGACGACCGTTGAAGGCCTAGCACGGGGCGATCAACTACATCCTGCCCAGCAAGCCATGGTCGATTGTCATGCTTCTCAGTGTGGTTATTGCACCCCGGGGTTCGTGGTGTCACTCGCGGCCATGGTGGAAAATAGTGTCGCAGGTACGGCTGACGACGACGGCATGAACGCAGATCAGCTGCGCGCGACGGTTGAGCAGGGCATATCAGGTAATCTGTGTCGCTGCACCGGCTACCGACCCATTGTTGATGCCGGCGTGCAGGCCTTAGCGGTTGATCATCAGAGCTGGCTTGGCGTTAACAATACCGCAGCACCCTTGTTGCCATCGACGGTGCCATCGACGGTGCCATCGACGCCGCCCGGCGTACTGATGCCTGGTAACCTCAGTGAGTTGGCGCAGATGCGCCAGCAGTATCCTGAAGCCGCGCTGATCGCCGGCGGCACTGACTTGATGCTAGCGGTCACACAGCAATATCAATCCATGCCAAATATGATCAGCCTGAAGGGCGTTGCCGAGTTACAAGACATTGACGTGAGTGAGGCTGCGACCTTCATCGGCGCAGCCGCAACGTATCGGCAGATCGAGTTGGCGTTAGGCCCTCGCTCAATACAACTGGTGCGCTTACTGCACCGGCTCGGCTCGGCTCAAATTCGTTACCAGGGCACACTGGGGGGCAACTTCGGCAATGGATCTCCTATCGCTGATATGCCGCCCGCGTTCATGGTGTTAGACGCGCTGTTGGTGCTGGGGAATACCGGTGTTACCGGCGAGTCCACACGTCGAGTGCCGGTCGAGGCATTTTATCGTGGCTATCGAGAGATCGACCTGGCGGCCGATGAATTTATCCAAGGCGTTGCGTGTGAGACTTCGGTATTCGATGACTTTCATCGTTTCTACAAAAACTCGAAACGTATCGAAGATGATATTTCCTCGGTAATGGGTGCGTTTCGATTCTGTGGCACTCCACAGCAGTTGAGTCTGGCTCGTATCGCCTTCGGTGGCATGGCGGCAACACCCGTGCGCATGCCTGACATAGAAGCGATGCTCGTGGCCGGACCATTGGATGAGGCCCTCATTGAGTCGGTAGCGACAGCGCTGGTAGAACGCCTGCAACCACTGACGGATGTCCGTGCGTCGGCGGGCTACCGTCTCATGATGGCACAACAGATGTTGCTGCGCGCCTTGCGTGAGTATCAAGGTGAGCGATTTATTGACATCACGGAGGCCGTGTAGATGCGTAAGCTCGGTGATATAACGAACACGCCAGACACCGCGGCGGCGGGGCAGCCCATGGGATCGGGCAAGGCTCATGAGTCAGCCATCAAACATGTGCTAGGCACGGCTGTTTATGTAGACGATATGCCGGAGCCAGCGAATATGCTGCACATCGCCACGGGGCTTTCTACGCATGCTAGCGCACGTATTACGGCCATGAACCTTTCCGCCGCCAGGTCTGCCGTGGGTGTGGTTGATGTTGTGTGTTATGCCGACATTCCCGGCGACGCGGATGTAAGTCCGGTTTATACGGGCGACCTGTTGCTGGCGAATGATGTGGTGAGCTATGTAGGTCAGCCATTGTTCGCGGTGGCGGCCACCAGCTTTGACGCGGCCCAGCGTGCTGTCAGGCTGGCTCAGATTGAATACGCGGTGCAGCAGCCATTGCTCACCACTCAGGCGGCACTGGCTGCTAACGATTTTGTTCTGCCGACTCGCACATTCGTGCTGGGCGATGCCGCATCGGCGATCGAGGCGGCGAGTCATCAAATCAGCGGCGAACAATACGTGCGCGGCCAAGAGCATTTCTATCTTGAGGGTCAGGTCGGTTATGCCTTGCCCACAGAAGACGGGGGTGTGCATGTGTTTTCATCCTCCCAGCATCCCAGTGAGGTGCAAAAGCTCGTAGCCTCGGTGCTAGGCATTGGTCTCAATCAGGTGCAAGCAGAGGTGCGACGCATGGGTGGCGGCTTTGGCGGTAAAGAGTCGCAAGCGGCAAACCTTGCCTGTCTAGCGGCGCTGTTTGCCGTACGCACCCAACGACCGGCACGCTATCGCATGCCGCGGCACGATGACATGGTGCAGACTGGCAAGCGCCATGATTTCTGGAATCGCTATCACTGTGGGTTCGATGATACCGGACGCCTCAAAGGAGTGGAGATGGAATTGGCGGGCCTGTGTGGTTACAGCGCGGATCTTTCGGAGGGTATTGTTGACCGGGCCATGTTTCATGCCGACAACGCCTATTATTTGCATAACGCCCGCATTACAGGTTATCGGTGCCGCACCAATACCGTGTCGAACACGGCGTTTCGAGGTTTTGGTGGTCCCCAAGGCATGATGGCGGTAGAGGCCATGATGGATGATATAGCCCGCAAGCTTGGCAAGGATCCGCTGGACGTGCGTAAGGTCAACCTGTACCAAGCTGGCCGCGACCAGACACCTTACGGTCAGACCGTCGAGATGCCTATTCTGGATGAGATCATTGAGAGTCTGGAATCCAGCGCTGATTACCGAGCACGCAGGCAGGCTGTTAAGGATTTTAATACCGGATCTAACCAATTTGCTAAGGGTCTGGCGCTGACGCCTGTGAAATTTGGCGTCTCGTTTACGGCTAACCATCTCAATCAAGGCGGCGCGCTATTACATATCTATACCGATGGCAGCGTGCAGATCAATCAAGGTGGCACCGAGATGGGTCAGGGCCTGTACACCAAGATTGCCCAGATTGTTGCCCAAACCTTGGGGATTGGCTACGAGCGCATCACGGTAACGGCGACCCGCACCGATAAAGTACCTAACACGTCCCCCACGGCGGCCTCATCAGGCACCGATATTAATGGTATGGCGGCCAAGGCTGCTGCGAAGGAATTGCTTGATCGTCTGTGTGATTTTCTCGCCGGTCACTTCCAAGTAGCGCGAGATCAGGTGGCGATATCAAATGATCAAGTCAGTGTGGGCGATGCGCACTACGGTTTTGCCGAGATGGTACAGCTCGCCTATATGCATCGCGTGCAGCTATCAGCGACGGGTTTTTACAAAACTCCAGATATTCATTTTGATAAGACGACAGGCAAGGGTGAGCCGTTTTACTATTTCGCCTGCGGCGCGGCAGTCTCTGAGGTGATTGTTGATAAATTCACGGGTGAGTATCGTGTCACGCGGGTAGATATTCTGCATGATGCGGGTGACTCGATTAATCCGGCGCTGGATATTGGCCAGATTGAGGGTGGCTTCGTACAAGGCATGGGTTGGCTGACCACCGAGGAATTGTTATGGAACGACGCGGGCCGCCTGATTGCAAACAGCCCGGCGAACTATAAGATCCCCACGGCCTATGACGTGCCGGCAGACTTTAACGTCGCGTTGTTTAATCGCGCCAATCACAAGCCGACAATTCATCGCTCCAAAGCGGTAGGTGAGCCACCATTAATGCTGGCGATCTCAGTCTGGTGCGCATTGCGTGATGCCTGCGCGAGTGTAGCTGACTATGCCTTCACTCCTGAGCTCAACTCGCCCGCTACCTTTGAGCAGGTGTACTGGGCCATGAACGCGGCTCGCGAAGGTTGTCGCGAAGGCACTGCATCATGATCTTGCCCACAGGTGCGCAGCGCTGGCAACACGCTGTGAACAGGTGCCATGAGCGTGGTGAACCGTTTGTGCTGGTCACGATTATCGGTGTCAGTGGCTCAACACCCAGAGACTCGAGCAGCAAGATGGTGGTGACTGGTGAGGCTAGCATCGATACCATCGGAGGTGGTCAGTTAGAATTTCTGGCGACTCAACGAGCCCGAGAATTACTGCTGGCCGCTGTGATGGTCCAGAAGCTTGAGCACTATCCTTTGTCCAGCAAGGTCGGCCAGTGTTGTGGCGGCGCGGTGAATATCTTGTATGAGGTGTTTCCGTCAGCGGCGCAACATATTGTTATTTTTGGTGCGGGCCATGTGGCTCGCGCCGTGGTGTCGATTCTTGCGGAGTGCGATACCCGTGTGACGTGGGTTGATTCGCGCTCGGGGCAATTTCCCGAAACCGTGCCGGCTAACGTCAGCACCCGGCTGCTTGAGCAACCTGAAGCTGCTGTCGACAGTTTGAATGAATTTATGACTGACGCCAGTGTGATAAACACGCGTGTTTTGATCCTGACCCATGATCATGCGCTGGATTATCGGCTGCTGCACAAGTTGCTTGATGAAACCGACATTAGCTATATAGGCCTGATTGGTTCTGCTACCAAGGCTCACCGGTTTCAACAGCGGCTCGGTCACGATGGCTTCGATGCCAGTGCTCGGGCGCGTTGCATCTGCCCAGTTGGGAATCGTGAGGTTAAGGGTAAGCTGCCCATGGAAGTGGCTGTATCGATTTGTGCCCAGTTGCTGGTAAGGCCTATGGATGAGGCTGAAGTACGCCCGCCCAAGCGCGGTGTCAGTTGGCGCGAGATCAAGTCCGCGCTGAACAGTTCCTCATGAGCACTCTGACATGAGCGCTATGACGCTGGCGGCGTTCAATCAACTCTCTGATGATGCCATGACGCAGGCGCTGATCGGCTGTTGTCATTGTCGTGGCTGGGTGCAGCGCGTGATAAGCCAGCGACCCTTTTTAGAGGTGGATGTCTTGCGGTCTGTGTTTGCACAAGCCTGGGCGCAGGCGACAGAAGCGGAGATACTGGAGGCCTTTCAAGGACACCCGCAAATTGGTGACTTGCAGGCCTTGCGCAACAAGTACCAGTCTACCGCGACGGCAGAGCAGGGCCAGATCGCGGGTGCTGACGAGTCTGTGTTACTTGTATTGCAGGCGCGCAATGATACCTATCGGGAAAAGTTCGGCTTTATCTTTATCGTTTGTGCAACCGGTAAGTCTGCAGCGCAAATGCTCTCACTGCTGGACGAAAGACTGGCTAATAACCGCGCCCAAGAGTTGATCAATGGTGCGGCCGAACAACTCAAGATTGCCTTATTGCGTCTTGAGAAATTGATTGGTGATGCGGGAATTGCGGTTTAGGTTGATGCCAGTGTTAGTCTGCCCGTGCCAATGAATATGTAAACAAAGTATGTAAACAAAGCATTTTAGCCACATCGAGACAAAGCAATGAGCCAACGAGCCGCCATCACCACCCATATACTCGACCTTGTCCGCGGTCAGCCCG